>NZ_JBALNY010000041.1:0-2960 GCF_036962145.1 Bacillus sp. JJ1764
GCTTCCACCTCTGACCTATCAACCTGATCATCTTTCAGGGATCTTACTAGCTTGACGCTATGGGAAATCTCATCTTGAGGGGGGCTTCATGCTTAGATGCTTTCAGCACTTATCCCGTCCGCACATAGCTACCCAGCGATGCCTTTGGCAAGACAACTGGTACACCAGCGGTGCGTCCATCCCGGTCCTCTCGTACTAAGGACAGCTCCTCTCAAATTTCCTGCGCCCACGACGGATAGGGACCGAACTGTCTCACGACGTTCTGAACCCAGCTCGCGTACCGCTTTAATGGGCGAACAGCCCAACCCTTGGGACCGACTACAGCCCCAGGATGCGATGAGCCGACATCGAGGTGCCAAACCTCCCCGTCGATGTGGACTCTTGGGGGAGATAAGCCTGTTATCCCCAGGGTAGCTTTTATCCGTTGAGCGATGGCCCTTCCATGCGGAACCACCGGATCACTAAGCCCGACTTTCGTCCCTGCTCGACTTGTAGGTCTCGCAGTCAAGCTCCCTTGTGCCTTTACACTCTGCGAATGATTTCCAACCATTCTGAGGGAACCTTTGGGCGCCTCCGTTACACTTTAGGAGGCGACCGCCCCAGTCAAACTGCCCACCTGACACTGTCTCCCACCCCGATCAGGGGTGCGGGTTAGAATTTCAATACAGCCAGGGTAGTATCCCACCGACGCCTCCACCGAAGCTAGCGCTCCGGCTTCTCAGGCTCCTACCTATCCTGTACAAGCTGTACCAAAATTCAATATCAGGCTACAGTAAAGCTCCATGGGGTCTTTCCGTCCTGTCGCGGGTAACCTGCATCTTCACAGGTACTATAATTTCACCGAGTCTCTCGTTGAGACAGTGCCCAGATCGTTACGCCTTTCGTGCGGGTCGGAACTTACCCGACAAGGAATTTCGCTACCTTAGGACCGTTATAGTTACGGCCGCCGTTTACTGGGGCTTCGATTCAGAGCTTCGCTTGCGCTAACCCCTCCTCTTAACCTTCCAGCACCGGGCAGGCGTCAGCCCCTATACTTCGCCTTGCGGCTTCGCAGAGACCTGTGTTTTTGCTAAACAGTCGCCTGGGCCTATTCACTGCGGCTCTTCGAGGCTATTCACCTCAAAAAGCACCCCTTCTCCCGAAGTTACGGGGTCATTTTGCCGAGTTCCTTAACGAGAGTTCTCTCGCTCACCTTAGGATTCTCTCCTCGCCTACCTGTGTCGGTTTGCGGTACGGGCACCTTTTATCTCGCTAGAGGCTTTTCTTGGCAGTGTGGAATCAGGAACTTCGGTACTATATTTCCCTCGGCATCACAGCTCAGCCTTCGCGAGAAGCGGATTTTCCTACTTCTCAGCCTAACTGCTTACACGCACATAACCAGCAGTGCGCTTACCCTATCCTCCTGCGTCCCCCCATCACTCAAACGATAAAGAGGTGGTACAGGAATATCAACCTGTTGTCCATCGCCTACGCCTTTCGGCCTCGGCTTAGGTCCCGACTAACCCTGAGCGGACGAGCCTTCCTCAGGAAACCTTAGGCATACGGTGGACGGGATTCTCACCCGTCTTTCGCTACTCATACCGGCATTCTCACTTCTAAGCGCTCCACAAGTCCTTCCGGTCTTGCTTCAACGCCCTTAGAACGCTCTCCTACCGCGGACACCATACGGTGTCCACCCACAGCTTCGGTGATACGTTTAGCCCCGGTACATTTTCGGCGCAGAGTCACTCGACCAGTGAGCTATTACGCACTCTTTAAATGGTGGCTGCTTCTAAGCCAACATCCTGGTTGTCTAAGCAACTCCACATCCTTTTCCACTTAACGTATACTTTGGGACCTTAGCTGGTGGTCTGGGCTGTTTCCCTTTTGACTACGGATCTTATCACTCGCAGTCTGACTCCCACGGATAAGTCATTGGCATTCGGAGTTTGTCTGAATTCGGTAACCCGATGAGGGCCCCTAGTCCAAACAGTGCTCTACCTCCAAGACTCTTACTTCGTGAGGCTAGCCCTAAAGCTATTTCGGAGAGAACCAGCTATCTCCAAGTTCGATTGGAATTTCTCCGCTACCCACACCTCATCCGCGCACTTTTCAACGTGCGTCGGTTCGGGCCTCCATCCAGTGTTACCTGGACTTCACCCTGGACATGGGTAGATCACCTGGTTTCGGGTCTACGACCACATACTCATTCGCCCTATTCAGACTCGCTTTCGCTGCGGCTCCGTCTCTTCAACTTAACCTTGCATGTAATCGTAACTCGCCGGTTCATTCTACAAAAGGCACGCCATTACCCATAAACGGGCTTTGACTACTTGTAGGCACACGGTTTCAGGATCTCTTTCACTCCCCTTCCGGGGTGCTTTTCACCTTTCCCTCACGGTACTGGTTCACTATCGGTCACTAGGGAGTATTTAGCCTTGGGAGATGGTCCTCCCTGCTTCCGACCGGATTTCACGTGTCCGGCCGTACTCAGGATCCACTCAGGAGGGAACGAAGTTTCAACTACAGGGCTTTTACCTTTTATCGCGGACCTTTCCAGATCGCTTCATTTACCCCGTTCCTTTGTAACTCCATGTTGAGTGTCCTACAACCCCGAAAGGCAAGCCTTTCGGTTTGGGCTGTTCCCGTTTCGCTCGCCGCTACTAAGGGAATCGCGTTTGCTTTCTCTTCCTCCGGGTACTTAGATGTTTCAGTTCCCCGGGTCTGCCTTCAGTACCCTATGTATTCAGGTAAAGATACTACTCCATTACGAGCAGTGGGTTTCCCCATTCGGAAATCTCCGGATCAAAGCTTACTTACAGCTCCCCGAAGCATATCGGTGTTAGTCCCGTCCTTCATCGGCTCCTAGTGCCAAGGCATCCACCGTGCGCCCTTTCTAACTTAACCTAAAAGGTTTGTTTCTCTAAAAAATTAGAGAGAAAAACTAAAATGGCGATTCTCGGTTTTTACTTGGTTTCTTC
>NZ_JBALNY010000042.1:0-368 GCF_036962145.1 Bacillus sp. JJ1764
GAATTTAAGTATGTCTGTAAATTTTTGAAAAATCAACCATAAAAAAACCAGCCTAAATGACTGGTTACGATTTCTTAACTTTTATCTTTGGTTTGCTTTTTAGCTTTTCTCTAAACTCAGAAAGCAGTTCTTCACCGCCCAGCCCCTTTTGAAGCAAGGTCTCTAGCAACAGCTCTGAATAATCGCCCCTATTACGGCGGATTTGCCCTTGAAACAGCACGCTGATATGATCCTCAAACTTTAACAAGGAGACGATCTTGGTCTGAAAAAAGGCCGGGGCATTATCCCGTTTTGTAATAACGGCCTCCACTATGACTTCTCGATTTCCTTCGTATATATTCTTAAAAAACTCATAATGAGAGAGGTCA
>NZ_JBALNY010000042.1:447-16459 GCF_036962145.1 Bacillus sp. JJ1764
TACAATTTTCCTCATTATACCATAGTCCTGCCTAAAGCAAGTGTCGAAAAAAATTATCGAAAATGCGAAAAATGTGTTTTTTGCTCCAAATTGACGCATTTTTTACAAAAAACGCGTAGATAAATGATTTATCTCTCCAAAAAATGCAAGAATAGATCTTTTTCGTGATTTTACTTTGGAGCGTCCCAGGAGCTATGATACAGACATCAGGTATAAAGGAGATGAATCAATGATTAATCAAGTTACTCTTGTTGGCAGGCTGACAAAAGATCCGGAGAAGAAAGTGACGTCTGAAGGAATCGCGATGGCAAACATTACCCTGGCAGTAAATCGTAATTTCCGCAATCACAACGGTGAATTTGAAACAGACTTTGTCCAATGCACTCTGTGGCGGAGAGCAGCTGAAAATACGTGCCAATATTGTCGTAAAGGAGCGATCATCGGCATTACAGGCAGAATGCAATCCCGTCATTACGATGCTAAAGATGGAAAAAGAATTTACATGACCGAGGTGGTGGCAGAAACAGTCCGTTTCTTAAGTTCCAAGCCGCAAACGAAAGCTACCGAGGAAAAGAAAGAAGGAGTCAGCATTGGGTCCTAATCCAAGCGAAGAAGCAGCCCAAAAATTAGAGCAATTGCTCGAAAGCTTAATTAAAATAGTGGGAAACGCCAACAAGAATGTCGACAGTCTGCAAAGACGCGTCAGTCAGCTCGAATGGCTAATAAAAGAGCAGCAAAGCTCCAGCCGCGACACCAACCCCATACGGATCTACTCCTAAGTCCCTCTGAATCCACCTTCATCTTTTTCAAAAGGGATGCGTTGCCATCTGTGTAACGTAGTTTATTATCCTCGTAAGAGCCTATCACCAAAAAAAGAAAATCAAACGTCTCTCCATAATGTACCCTCATATTTGAGAATTCCCGGGAAAAAGACCGGGAATTTTTTTGTATAAAAATTATTGAAATAGGAGATACTGTTACAAAACCCCCTTTTTTTGCTGAAGCTCCTGATCTGTATCGGGGGCTTCTTCGTGTTTTTTAGGGCATTCTAGACAAATTTTTGCCAAATAATAGGTGATTTCCTGTCCCTTAAGACAATTTGTGATAGTCTTTTAATCTTTTTGTAACATAACTATTACATTGCTTTGTTATAAATAGAACAAGGAGGGAGAGTATGCATAATTTAAAAAAGCGTATTATTCTCGTGGTACTTACAACTTTGTTTACTGTAACAGGCTCGAACATGGTTACATATGCGGAGACAAACAGTGAAGCGTTACAAAATGCCCAACAACAACTTCAGCAGCAACAAAGTATCGTAAACCAAAAAGAACAAGAAAAGCAATCCGTTAATAACGAGATCCAGCAAATTCAGCAAGAGTTAGATAATTTAGTTTCATATATTGATTCAAATAAGCAAGAAATGGCAAAGACGCAAAGCAAGATCGATGAAGTGAATAAGCTCATCGAAGCCAAAAAAGCTGAAATTGTGGTGCTAGAGGACAAAATCCTCAGCCGTAAAGATATTATGAAAAAACATAACGCTCTTACCTTACCGCAATTAATCGAAATGGCTCAAGAGCAGGATGTAAAGTTAGTAGCATGTACCATGACAATGGATTTGTTAGGGCTTAAAGAAGAAGAACTACTAGATCATATTGAATATGCAGGAGTGGCTGCGTATTTAGCAGATGCAGAAGAAGGAAATGTTAATCTATTCATATAAAAAGGGGACTTACAAATGCAATATGTCAATTATCTTGTTATTGCACTATTTCTGTTCTTTATAATCAAACGATTCTTACCGATAAAAGGCGTACACAACATTTCAACAATTGAGTTAAAAGCTGAATTAAATGACAAAAACAAGCAATATATTGATGTCCGTACACCTGGTGAGTTTAAAGGAAATCATATTAGAGGATTTAAAAATATCCCACTTCAACAACTTTCCCAAAAAGCAGAAAAAGAACTTTCGAAGGAAAAAGAAGTAATCGTGATTTGTCAAAGTGGTATGAGGAGTGGGCAGGCTAGTAAGATCTTGAAAAAATTAGGATTTGCAAAAGTAACAAATGTCAAAGGCGGTATGAGTGCTTGGTCTTAAACAATATAGTAGGAGGATTTTTTAACATGAAACAAATGACACCAAAAGAGGTTGAAACATTATTAAATGAAGGAAAGCAAATAAATATCATTGATGTCCGTGAAGTGAAAGAGGTAGCTGAGGGCAAAATTCCAAGTGCCATAAACATTCCATTAGGATTAGTTGAATTTCGTATGCATGAACTGGATAAATCAAAAGAATATATCATGGTTTGCCGTTCTGGAGGAAGAAGTGGTCGTGCAACTCAATTCCTTGAAAGCTATGGATTTAACGTCATCAATATGGCTGGTGGAATGCTTGCTTGGGAAGGTAAAGTGGAATAATTTTTTTAACATCAATTATACCCTATTAGGTATAAAATAGGAGGTCTACCATGAATTACGTTACATCAAACGTAACTTTAGATGCAAAAGGATTAGCATGTCCAATGCCGATCGTAAAAACAAAAAAAGCTATGAATAACTTGGAAGAAGGGCAAGTATTAGAAGTCCAGGCAACAGATAAAGGGTCCAAAGCGGACATGAAAGCATGGGCTGAAAGTACAGGTCATCAATATTTAGGAACGATCGAGGAAGCTGGAGTATTGAAGCATTACCTTCGCAAATCCTTAAATGATGAAGCCAATGAAAAAAATTATCCAAACGTAATCAATAATGAAGATTTAGAAAACAAACTTAAAGCAACCGAGAAGGTCATTGTTATCGATGTTAGAGAAGCTGCAGAATATGCATTTAATCATATTCCAAACGCCATTTCTATTCCATTAGGTGAATTGGACGATAGAGTAAATGAATTAACCAAACAAGATGAAATTTACGTTATTTGCCGAACAGGTAACCGCAGCGATTTTGCTGCACTAAAATTAACTGAAAATGGATTTACCAATGTAATCAATGTGGTTCCAGGAATGAGTCAATGGACTGGTGATACAACAGGTATCAAGGGTTAAAGTATATTTTTTTAAACCAAATAATACCTCAGGGGGTAATGTGAACATGACAATACATGTTATGACTTCAAAAGAAGTAACGCAAAAGGTTTTTAATAAAGATGAGTTATTTATTCTTGATGTTCGTAATGAAGATGCCTTTAAAGATTGGAAAATTGAAGGAGAAAACTTTGAGTATGTAAATATACCCTATTTCGAATTACTTGATGGTGTAGAAGAAATCCTTGATAAAATTCCAACTGATAAAGAAGTATTAGTAGTTTGTGCCAAAGAAGGATCATCAATAATGGTAGCAGAAATGCTTTCGGATGAAGGGTTAAATGTGTCATACCTTGAGGGCGGAATGAAAACTTGGAGTGAACATTTAGAACCCGTTAAAGTGGGAGACCTAATTGATGGTGGCGAAATTTATCAATTTGTTCGAATTGGTAAAGGCTGTTTATCTTACATGGTGGTTTCCAATGGAGAGGCAGCACTTATCGATGCAACACGCATGACAGATAGCTACCTAAACTTTGCGGAAAGCATTGGAGCAAGAATTACCCATGTATTTGATACACATCTTCATGCAGACCATATTTCCGGAGGTCGTATAATTGCCGAGAAAACAGGTGCAACCTATTGGCTTCCACCAAAAGATGCCACAGAAGTTACCTTTGATTATCAACCATTAGAAGATGGTAATGACGTAGTGATCGGAAGCACGATTATTCATATTCAGGCTTTATATTCTCCTGGTCACACAATTGGCTCCACTTCTTTTGTTGTGGATAAAAAATTCTTACTTTCTGGTGATATTTTATTCATCGATTCAATTGGCCGACCTGACCTGGCAGGTAAGGCGGAAGATTGGGTAGGGGATTTAAGAGAAACTCTTTACAAACGTTACAGAGAATTGTCAGAAGAATTCATGGTCCTGCCGGCACATTTTATGATCATTGAAGAGTTAAATGATGATGGAAGTGTTTCAGAAAAATTAGGTACCTTGTTTGCCAAAAATCACGGGCTTAATATCGAGGATGAAAACGAATTTAGAACAGTGGTAACTGAAAACTTACCACCACAGCCAAATGCCTATCAAGAAATTCGTGAAACCAATATGGGGAAAATAAACCCTGACTTAGATCAACAACGAGAAATGGAAATCGGACCAAACCGCTGTGCAGTACGAGGATAAGAACTAGGGAGGAATCATAATGGAATCAACAAAAGTATTAGACGCAAAAGGATTAGCATGTCCAATGCCAATAGTAAGAACAAAAAAAGCTATTGGAGAAATGGAAATCGGGCAAGTATTAGAAGTCCACACAACTGATAAAGGGGCAAAAAATGACCTGACCGCATGGGCGAGGTCTGGTGGACATGAGTTATTAAAACACGAAGAAGATCATGGAGTATTAAAATTTTGGATTAAAAAGGGCTGAAGATAAAGGGGACCTACCAGGGTCCCTTTTTATAGAGGAGGACAATATGGATATTACCTTAATCATTACTCTCTTCCTAATTGGATTTATAGGTTCATTTATTTCAGGAATGTTAGGAATAGGTGGAGCCATTATTAATTATCCGATGTTGTTATATATTCCGGTTATGCTTGGTGTAGGTCATTTTTCAGCACATGAAGTTTCAGCTATTACGGCAATCCAAGTGTTCTTTGCAACAATGGGGGGTGTTTTAGCTTACCGTAAAGGCGGGTTTTTAAATAAAACACTTATTGCTTACATGGGAATAAGTATCTTAATTGGAAGCTTTATCGGGGGATTCGGTTCTACCCACATGGCTGAAAATGGAATCAACATTGTATATGGTATTTTAGCCCTGATTGCTGTTATGATGATATTTGTTCCAAAAAAGGGAATTGATCATCTTCCACTGGGACAAGTCAAATTTAACAAATGGCTTGGTGCGTTGCTAGCTTTTATCGTTGGGATTGGAGCTGGAATCGTAGGAGCAGGGGGAGCCTTCTTGTTAGTGCCAATCATGCTTGGAGTGTTAAAGATTCCAACCAGGATGACGATTGCCTCTTCCTTAGCCATTACACTTATTTCATCGATTGGGGCTGTTTCAGGAAAAATCTCAACAGGACAGGTGCCCATATTACCTTCACTGATCATGGTGGTTGCCAGTTTACTAGCTTCACCAATAGGAGCAAACGCTGGGAAAAGAGTGAATACCAAAGTGTTACAAGTCATTATGGGCATTTTAATATTGGCAACTGCAGTGAAAACATGGTTAGGAATATTGTCATTTTAGCACTCTCTAAGAAGTTGTGTGTTCTTTAGTAAAAGGTTTGGTTTTAAGGCCATTGTGCATAATAGGAATTGACACTTACATTGGCAGTGTTCAATTCCTTTATATATATTCAACATTTTTTCGAGAGTTAACAGGCGAAAACTCTTACTAAATTTAAAAGACTATGATTATTATACTCTTAAAATGTTGTCAATTGAGCTGTCAATTTAACTGCAGTTTTGGATAAAAATAGAAATACATATACATTATTGAACGAATGAAGAGTTTTGTTTATAAAAATCACCTATAATGAGGATAGCATAAGAATAATATAGGGGGATTTTTTATGACACCAGAACAAATAGTTAGAAAATTTTTTGAAGAAGTACGATCAGGTGTAAAACCTGATTACTCAAAACAATTAATGGCAGAACAAGTAATAGCACATCAAATTATATCTGAAGAAGAAGAAACAGTGTTAAGGTCACCAAAAGATTATGTTGAACACGTAAAAGAAATGCAAGGAGTATACGGTAATTTTTCTATTGATATTCAAGAATTATTAGCAGTCGGAAATAAGGTATATGTACGCTGGAAACAAATAGGTACACACATAGGAGAAATCGATGGATACAAACCTACAGGACTTCCAGTAATACAAATGGCAAGTGCTGTATATAGAATAGAAAATGAAAGAATAGCAGAGTATTGGATTCAGATAGATAGGTTAGGAATTCAAAAACAATTGGAGTTCAACAAAAATATTAAAGGTTTTTAATTCAGTGTAGTTCTTACTATAACACATATAAATGAATTGTAATGAAACAACTCTTGAGAACTAAATGTAACTTAGATGCACTTTGAATAAAGGAAAACTAATGTTTAGGAAGGGATAGCCGGAGCAATCCTGTTTTCTAATTGAACTAACGGAGAGTTTTCTTCAATAAGCACGCAACTTGAAATTTTATAACAATATCTAAGGATCTACTAAACTATGTTAAAATAATAATCAAATTATTGAAAGGAATGTAAACGATGTCAAGAGGTGAACATTTACTTCAAGAACAATTTGGAACAACCAAAAGAGCTTCCTCTTTTTATGAAAATCAAATGCTTAACTACCTAAACAATAAGATGATAGAGTTTATCTCAAAACAAGGTATGATGTTCGTGGCAACGGCTGATGCCAATGGAAATTGTGACTCAACCTTTAGGGCCGGCTCAAATGGATTTGTACGTGTTATTGATGATTCAACCATAATATATCCCGAATATAAAGGGAATGGTGTCATGGCAAGTTTAGGTAACATCATTGAAAATCCCCATGTAGGACTAATGTTTATAGACTTTTTTGAGAATAACATAGGATTACATGTTAATGGGAAGGCAGCTATTATAGAAAATAGCCAATTACGCTCATATAATATTCCTGAAGAGATAATAAATGATATTAAAGAAAAAGAAGGAAACAAACCTGAACGTTGGGTTATGGTAAAAGTTGATGAAGCATATATTCACTGTTCAAAACATATCCCAAAACTACAACAAATGGACAAAAAAATATATTGGGGAACTGATAATGAAGAACAAAAGAACGGGGATTACTTTAAGACTAAACAAAGTATGAAACAGTAAAGATTGTGAAGAAGTTCACTTTAAACGAACGGATGCGATGCTTCAATAATGAAGGGTCGCTTTTTTCTTCCTGAACAAACGGGGCAGGTTTAGCTCAAGATATATCCATTCAAAATAAAAAAAGGACGGATATCCGTCTTAATGTTTAATTCAAAGGTGAGTTTAACTCTTTCTCTGTTTAATGAACAGCGAAATACCAGTTCCTAGGTAATAAAGAAAGAAATAGCCAAAAAGAATGAGAGTAGGTAGAGTGTTAGGGAGTATTTGTATAAGGATAAAACCTATAACAAGAAAAATAAATGAAACAATAAAATTAAATTTATATTTCGCTATTCTTTTCATAAAATCACCTCTGCCTTATTTTACCATTATCTTCAAGATTTGCATATTCAACACGTTAATAACCTCCAGCATCGTCTGAAAGATTGGATGTATAGCTTTCAGGTGGAAGCAACTAAAAATTTTGACGACTACCTTTTCTGGTTACGTTGGCTTAATTAGAGAAAAACTTGGCATTTTAAAAAATGAGTAGAACAAATCCTTATTTCAGTGTGTCAAAAGTTCAATAACACTACTGTTAAAATGCTAAGGAGTGCATTAAAAAGAACCCTTTGTTTGGAAGTCTAATTTTGTTTACTTTTCTGCTTTATAACGGACACTACTACCCAAGAAATCACTAATGAGATTGCAGGGAAAATAATATTCCAAGATGTGTAACTGATCTCGTGCTCAGGATAATAGTGTTTCATATACCAAGTTTCATATAAAAGATTCAGAATTAAGGTTACGAATGGTCCAATCACTACTTTCTTGAAAAGAGCTGATACTAAGACACCTAACCCAATAACTATTAAAGGAATAATAAATAATTGCATTATAAATGGGTCAATAAATTCCATACTTCTACACTCTCCTCGCTTACCATCATTATATAATGCATAGTGTAAAATTACACTTTAATTAACGGATATATTAAATAAAAACACCTAAACAAATAAGGTATTTGGTGGTTTTTCATGTTTTTAATTAATATTTTTGAGAGAAATTTTAGCTACTGAGATGACAGCTTTCCTTTTGAGCTAACGGAGTTTAGTTGAAGAAGCAATTCCATTTGTTTGTATAAATCAGGCTTTTAATCGGGGAATATTATATTGAATCTGGGAAGGATTTGAAGCAAGTATGGAAATAAGGATACCAACGGATTTGGAATTTAAAAAGATTTTGTCTCTCTCTCCACAAGCTGTATATGAAGGTACATTAGGTGATGTAAAACCTTCGGATGAAAAAGTCAAACAACTTATTGAACCCCTTTTGCAGAAGGGAAGTTATTATTTAATAGCAACAGAAAATGATATTCTAATGGGTTGGATTTTAATAGGGACAAGTAAGGACCAATTTACAGATAAGAAGTACGGTTTTATTTATGAATTATTTGTTTTAGATGAATTTAGAGGAAATGGGATTTCAAGACAGTTGATGGAAACAGGGATTGGACATCTAAAGAAAGAAGGATATTCCGAAGTCCGTTTAAGTGCATTTGCAGGAAATCAAGCAATTAAACTATATGAAAAATTAGGATTTTTCGTAAGAACAGTTACTTTGAGTATGCACATTTAAAACAACTGTATTACTTAACTAAAAGGGGCGTTAATCCAGAATGGATTATCGCCTTTTTTGTTGAATTCCTTCGTGAACATACGGATAGTTCAAAAATGCAGTGATAATTATGTAATTATTCTGGAGGATATTTATATGTGGCTAAGTGGATATGATTTATCAATTTCACCTCTGGTCCATAAGAAATTCTATAAGTCATTCGGTCCTTTCCTACTGGAACGTGGTGTCCACCATCGGTAGGCTCAATATCAAATGTAAATTCTAATTTAAAACCACGAAAGCCATTTACCCTTCTTGTTTCAATCACTTCAATTTTCCATGGGTCCACAGAGGGTGAAAAGTCCTTCAAAATCTTCGGATAATAATAGTTATACAAATCTTCGCTAATATAAGGAGCAAGCATGTTCATAAGCATGTCTTGTAATCTAAGTTCTTCAGAGTCTTGAGTTGGTTTATTTGATAAAACAGTTGTTGTTTGAAAGGATACGATGAGAATAAGGGATAGTATAAAAGCGATTAGCGTCTTTTTCATTCTTTTCAATACACCTCTTTAATTGTATTATTGCCTTTTCTGTATATGGTATGTGTTTATTGAACTAACGGAGCAGTTAGTTGAATTAGGATTCAATACCTAAGATAGATATATTATTCCAACAAAAGATCAAAATGTGTTATTGTTTAATATGATTTGTCTAAGGTAGAAACATGAGAAAGGTGTGCAGAAGTGTGAACAAAAGAATTTTTTTGATTTTACTTACTGTGATTTTTATTTCTGTATTTGTGGGTTGCGGAAAAACCACTGAACATACTTCGTCGAAAAAAGGTCAATCCCCAACGAGCACTGCTTCTAAGACTGCTGAAGCCAATAAGAGTACACCTGCCATTAACACAGAAAAACAAAAGAGTGATAGTGAATCTAACAAAGGTGTCCCTGCATCTAGCACTTTAAATGCAACAGGAACAACGGAAGGATTTGATTTTAGCAAATATACCCTAATTGTAGTAAACGGCGGGGATATGTCAGGATATAGACAGCCGAATGTAAGAGTTGATGTCGGGTATGGCGACAGGGAATATTGGGCTTTTACAAATGAATACGGACAGCTCATTCGTGTTGAGGCAAAAAAAATAACACTTCAAAATCCGAATACTGATCATGTTTTGTCGTCAGGCAGATATTACTCTAATGAAGCAAATGTTCCTGGTACAGAGAGTCCAACTTTGGATAAAGGGCATGTGATTGCTGACTCGCTTGGGGGAGTTTCAAACGCCTATAACATTACACCCCAGGACAGCACGCTCAATAGGCATGGCGATCAAGCTTATATGGAAAAAGTGATTCGAGATGCAGGAGGCTGTACTGATTTCGTAGCAGTGATTCAATATCCAAATACTCAGACGCAAATTCCCAACCATTATAAATTCACTTATAAAATTCAGGGCAGATCCGTTACAGATGAATTTGACAATGTAAACCCAGATGAAGTGAACAAAAAATTAGGGATAACGAAAGGTACGAGCAGTACGCCACCGAAAACAGACAATGTACCTGCAAACCAAACGGAAAGTAGTAAAGAAGATGTTAGCAAGGTGGATACCAATCATAATGGACAAGTTACAATCGCTGAAGCCAAAGCTGCAGGCTTTAAAATGCCAATTACGCGCGATTCATGGCTCTATAAATATATGGACGATCGAGATGGTGATGGAGTAGTTGGTGAGTAAATAGGGTTATGCGGAGATTCTTTCCTTCTTATTGAAGTTAAAAGAGCAGGTTCGTGAAAGAAAAAAAGTAATTGTTATAATGTTTAAGTGGATATTTTATTAAATATTACTGGAGGGAATCGTGTGAAAAGCAAATGGATCCTCTACGAGGAATTTGAAAGTGAAGGTTTAAGTGAAATGCTTGAGTGGCGTTGTGAACCTAAAAAATGGTTCTTGGACAAAACTTCCTCACAACTTGTTTTAGAAACAGATGAAGAAACGGATTATTGGCAAAAAACACATTATGGTTTTCAGGTTGATAATGGACATTTTCTCTATATAAAAACAAACAAGAATTTTAGAATGACAACAAAGGTTCAGGCATTACCAAAGTCAAAGTATGACCAAGCAGGATTAATGATTCGATTCTCGGAGGATGTGTGGGTGAAGACCTCTTTGGAGTACATACCAGATGGATTAAGTAAGCTGGGTGCAGTCGTTACAAATAGAGGGTATTCTGATTGGTCAACACAATATGTAGATTGTAAAGAAGTAAAATTATACTATCGAATATCTAAGATTCAACAAAATTGTTATATTGATTTTTCTTTGGATGGAGAAAGATGGAATCAAATTAGAATTGCCCACTTAGACATTCCAGAAAATTATACTTTTCACGCAGGAGTCTATGCTTGTAGTCCTCAAGGGAAAGAGCAAGAAGTTCGTTTTGATTTTCTTACAATAGAAGAGCTTGCTAATGACCCCACAAATGCATACTTATAAATGAACGGACTTATTTCTAATAAAATAAATCTGAGTCTGTTTTGTGCGGAAAGTGGTTAATAAAATAGCTAAGACAGTTCCTAGTAAATTATAGTTAACTTTTGAAGAATAGAATTATAAGTTAGATATGTTATTAAGTTAAAGGGTGCAAGAGTTAAAGATGGGATGGCTGCGGCGATCCCGTTTTCTTATTGTGCTAACGGGGAAGATTATTTAAATAAGGATTTACTTCTCTTAAGATGGAATATATTTAACAAAAAGGGTTTGAGGAGAAGAGATGGAAGACTTTAAATTTTTCTAATGTTAATGGGCTATTTAATATAAGGTATTATTGTTCTATCAATATTTTATTGCTTGTATAGTTACCTTATATCTGTTAAAAAAAATACTAAAAAGTATAGATGAAAAATTGGATAAGAATATTAAACAACAAAAATAATTTTATCCTCTATGTTATCGAAGAGCTTCTTATTTACTTCAACTTAGGGTGGGCTAGTGTTGAACAAGGAGTTTTGTCATCATCACCTTTAAACTAAAGGGCAGTTTAGGTTGAATGTAATAGAGACAAATTATATATAGATCAGCTCAAAAACCATAAACTGAGCTGCCTTTTTGCAATTTTATTGGAAAATTCCGGTGACAAAAAGGTATATAAGGTGTAAAATTACACTATATATATTCATTTACGGGTGATAAATTGAGAAAATTCCTAACAATTCTATTGGGGTTAGTATGCGTGACAGTTATTGTTATTGGCTATGTTCAATATAAGTTTATTTCTACCGAAAAGGGAGTTTTAGAATATTTAACGGTTAATAAAAAACTTCCAGAGGAAACCATTACGACACATCCCTTTATAGCAAATTTATCAGGTGATAAAAATTGGATGGTTTCAGTTACGATTAAGGGAGATTCCAATACATACTATTACTTCTTGAACGGTCAAAACAAAATAGTTTTGGAATCTTATGTGGACGAGAATGGTGAAGGCGATGTTCTAAACCAAATAATGAAATAAAAGTTCTTATTAAACTACCATGAAAATAAACTTCTCTAACCTCGAAAAAAGACAATACCAAAGAGAACCCGTCTCATGTGTTAAAAAAAATTGAGAGAGCTGCAAATCATTGCTATGGATTGGTTGACTGGATTAAGGTCAGTATCAGTATTGACACATCCTAACCATTTTCATTCTCTGTGGTGAATCGCTGATTTTTTGCGATTCATGGGTGGCTAACGGGTAGCGATACTTCAAGATGGTATTCCCCAAAAAACAAACTAATAAAAGTGCTTAAAGGGAGTAATTAAATGTTTGAAACAATATATTGGCGGATATTCATCGATGTCACCTCAAAAGAAAAGGCACAAAAAGTAATAAACAGATTATCTCAAGTAATTGGAGATATAACACTGTAAAATTGGTGCCATATTGGAAGGATAAATCGAAGTACGAACTTGTTTGTAAAACCAAATTACTAATTGAAGAACCAGAAAAGGCAGTGTTCTATGTACTTCAAATAGTTAACCAACTTGGACGAGAAATTAGTGTAACGGGTCCAAATATATACGATAAAGGTCAGGTGGAGTTCGATGGTCTCTGTTCATCTCCTACATTTGTAGGGCTTAGTTGGTTCCATTTTCATATCGATAATTCTAGATCCTTATTCAGTTAAACGGGATCATAGTCCCAACCAGCTTGAAACATGTTTATAACAAGTAGCGGGTGAACAGTTTAGCTGACGGAATTGAGGTCCACGGGTGCGACGTTCTACCCGGACTACCGTAATAATAAGACCATAACCAAAAAGGTAAATAGGACCGTTAGCACCTTCAAATGTTGTTACCTGCACGGTGACATTAAATATGTAACTGCCTATTGGCAACTGCTTAATTTGGGTAATTTCACCACACATATTTTGTTTAATTTCGCCATATTGTTTCTTCAATTCCTGTTGAATTGAGGGATAAAGCAAAATGAAAATCACGTCATCACGCAACTGTACATCATTTTTAGTTACGGTTTCAGCTTTTACAGGTGAATAAGAGAAAATGGTTAAGTAGGTTATAAATTTGAAAAGGATTTTTCCCATATAAATCCTCTGTTTGATGTTTCTCTTATAGTTAACAGTTAATGAAATTCTTATTAAGTTAAGCGAAGCAGTTTAGTTGAAGAAGAAACGAATAATGAGTATTTGACTCAAACTGAGCAACTAAATAAATTTTTTATACTATTTAATATAAGAGAAAAAATAGCCTACATACTATTGAAGCGTAGGCTAATCAAAATAAGTTAATCTGTAATTAATTTTGAATAAATACTTAGATCAATAAACGTTCCTTTTGATTTTTCGCACTTTCTCATTGTTCCTTCTAATGTAAAGTTTAACTTTTGTAAAACTTTAATTGAGTTAATATTTTCAGGTTCAACTTTTGCTTCTATCCTATTTATGTTTAATGAGTTAAATGCATAATCAACAAGTGAAAGAATGGCTTCTGGAGCATACCCATTGCCCCAATAAGATTTACTAATATCGTAACCGATTTCTACCTTGGAATTTATAAAATCTAAAGAATTGTAGCCGCAAGAACCGATAATTTTATTTGTTTTTTTTTCAATTATTGAATACCGAACAGCTTTGTTTTCCTGAGATAACTTATCAAGTAAATCAATCATATCTTTTGCTTGACTTTTATCTGTGAAACTATTGATATTCATATATTTTGTAACTTCTGGATCAGACCAAATTTTATACAAGCTTGCAGCGTCTGATGTTTTCATTTTTCTTAAAAATAATCTTTCTGTATTTAGTTCTTTAATCAATATTTTCCCTCCGTTAGGTTGTTAAATTGGGGTTAAGATATTGACATCTGCGCATAGTTCAATCCCTTCGTATTAACAGATTAGTTTAATTTTACAAGTTCAAAAAGGATGAAACAAGTATGTTTTAAAAAAATGACACAGTTCGAGGATATTGTAAATAAATGTACTTAAGTTCCTTTTAGTTGGAGGAATTTCCTCTTTTTTCCAAGTTAGATGGTATAATATATGGAAAAACAAAGGGGTTTTAATATGGCTAAAGCAAGGGTAATGTTTTCTCTTTGCTTAATTCTAGCAGTATATTTCATTGTGTCCATTACACAAGGTGGTAAAACTAATAATGTTGCAGTGAGTATCGAAGTATCTGATAAGTTTTCCGAAGAAGAAATAAATAATGCAATAAACACTGTGAAGAGAAAATTCAGAGGGTTTGATGGGTGCGAGATGACAAAACTGTGGTATTCCGAAAAAGATTCAAATAAAATAATCGAAGACTATTTGAATAGCGGTAGTGGTTCTGAAAAGGGCATAAAGGCGGAAAATGTTATTGTTCTGTTATCCAATTTTGATGTAGATTCTTCGGGTGTGAAAGAAGGTTTCAATCCAAATTCAACTTATACCCATTGGAACTGGATATTGGTGAGGAATAGCAAAACAGAAAATTGGCAAGTTAAAGATTGGGGCTATTAGAACAGCAAGTTTTCCAATAGAATGAGTTAAACAAACGGTGCAGGTTAGTTGAGGAATGATTATATGATAAAATTGAGAATTTTTAGCTATAAGTGCCATTGTAACAAGAAAAGGGGAAATAAAAATGAAACGTGTTTTTTTAGGTATATTGGTAATAATGATTATCCTGTTAGGAATGTATTTCTTGACTACCAATGCTTAGTTCCTTCTTGAAGTAATGGAGGTTAGAGTAATAAGGGCATAACCAAAAAGAAAGAATAATTCAGAGGTGAATTATGAGACGGTTATGTTTTTTAGTAATAATTATTTCATTTTTTTCGTTGAAAATAGTTAAAGTACAGGCAGAATCGAAATATCTGTATAACGAAAACAACTCAATTGACATTACTACAATGGATTATAGTTCAAAAAGAATACCATCGAAATTTAATGGATTTAGGATACTTCATTTGTCAGATTTGCATAGTAAGGCATTTGGAAAAAATCAAAAGGTTATATGCAAAAAAATGAAATTGTTAAAACCAGATTTAATCGTATTTACAGGGGATTTAGTTGACCAAAAGAATTATGACGAAGGAACAAGTCTATTGTTAATGAAGGAGATAATTAAAATTGCACCAGTTTATTTTGTGACTGGAAATCACGAGTGGTGGTCAAGAAATTTTAATTCCCTTGAAAAGAACTTAACCTCACTTGGCGTTAAGGTGTTACGAAATAGCTGGGAAAAGGTTCGTATTGGTGATGATAATATTTATATATTTGGCATAGATGACCCAGCTATAATTAACGGTGATCAGAGTAAACTGGTTAGAACTGAATTAAAAGAAGCATTAAATAGAGTTGAAAATCAAGGAGTCTTTAAGATACTGTTATCTCATCGACCTGAATTGTTTCCGATATATTCACAATATAATTTTGATTTAATTTTTTCTGGTCACGCCCACGGTGGTCAAATTAGGTTACCCTTAATTGGAGGTTTAATCGCTCCTAATCAAGGCTATTTTCCTAATTATTCTTCAGGTAAGTACAAAAAAAGAAATTCAACAATGGTTGTTAACAGAGGGCTAGGAAATAGCATATTTCCTCAGAGGCTGTTCAATCATCCTGAGATTATTGTTTTAAAACTATCTCATGGGGATAAATAAAAGGAGATCAGAGCATAAGCTTGAGAAAAATATACATAAACTTACGGTTAGCGTTGATCAAAAAGGATTAACAAATGGTTCAAGAACGGTATGATGTATTCTTTTGTTGTATTGTAAATAGACAGAATACTTTAATAAATAACTAAATTTATTTNNATCTAACAAATTTTGGTAATATCTAAAATAAAGATGTAAAAAAAGGGGAATCTATATAACACATGTGGAATACCTTGAAAAGATTCGTTAATTGGATAGAAAGACGAGGGCGGTTCCTAATTGTTAAGGATACGTTTATTTGTCTATCTTAAATTATTCAAGGGATTCATGTGTGGGCA
>NZ_JBALNY010000042.1:16485-19891 GCF_036962145.1 Bacillus sp. JJ1764
GCAGATACCTTTGTATATCTGCTTTTAATTATGGAAAAATAACATTTCTTTTGGCACAATCATAGCGTCCTTATTTTGGGGGGAAATTAAATGACAAGCCAGTACGAATACGAAGAAATGCTAACAGGAGGAAATGTCTCAAACGTTTTTCGTTCGGAAGATACTGTTCGACGAGAATTACAGCCTGATAGTGTTAAAATTCATAAATTATTGAAGCATTTGGAAAGTAAAGGTTTTGATTATGCACCAAAGTTTTTAGGTATTGATGAAAAAAATAGAGAGATATTATCGTTTATTGAAGGAGAAGCTGGTAATTATCCTTTAAAAAAATATATGTGGTCTAATGATGTTTTAAAAGAAATAGCGAAAATACTTCGTCTCTATCATGATGCTGTGAGTGATTTTCCGTTATCTGTTGAATGGAAACCGATGGATAATACTCCTGAAAAAATGGAGGTCATATGTCACAATGATTTTGCCATATACAACATCATTTTTAACCACGAAAAACCAGTAGGTATTATTGATTTTGATGTTGCTGCTCCTGGTCCAAGACTTTGGGATATAGCCTATACTCTCTACACTTGTGTTTCTCTAAGTAGGCTTTATCACACTGAAACAGGTGAGACGATTTATTATAATTCATCGACTGATGCAGACCGAATCAAACAAAGAGTTAAATTGTTTTTTGAATCTTACGGCATCAAGAGAATGGAAGAAAATTATTTAGAGATGGTATTGCTACGATTAGATGGATTATGTAAATACATGATAAAAAGAGCAAGTGAAGGTGACATTGCTTTTCAAAAGATGATGGACCAAGGACATCTTGAACATTATCAAAAAGATATTAAATTCATTCGTAAACATGGAAAAGAGTGGGTTTAATGTTAGGTTTTGTTGAACGGGTGCTTATATTGAAGATTGCGCTGCCATCAAAGGCAGTTTTTTTATTCAACTAACGGTGCAGTTTACTCAAAGAACATTTGGGTATTTATGGTAAAATGAATTATAGGGGTGATGAATTGAGAAAAACTGGATTAACTTTAGGAGTGATCGCTGGTTTATTCAGCATTGTTTTGTGGTTTGTTCTAGTTTTTTATAATCCTTATACATCTTCAAGTTCTAAAGATATGACAGGGAATACATTTGTTATGTTATTCCTCCCAGCTTGTTTAGCTATAATTTCATCTTATGTAAATAAAAAATATCTTATGTTAATCGCATTTATTTGGTCTTTGCCAATCAGTTTGTACTTAATGTTTACATCTGGATTCTTTGCTTGGTTTATTGCTCCATGTGTTACCTATTTCATTTGTTTTCTACTGATGCTATTTTCCAAGAATAAAAGCAAAAATTAATTAGCTTGTGAAGAATTGTACTTATAGTAACGGGTACGATTGTCCATAGGTGCAGTCGTTCTTTCACTAACTAAAGGGGTTAAATTGAAGCAGGACATTCGAATAAATAAAAAGATTAATTAACAATCTCATTAAAACAGGAGTTGGGAAATGTGGCTGATTACACAAAGGAAATTAGAGGATTAATCGGAAATAGACCATTAATATTAGTTGGTTCTACTATTATTGTTATGAATGAAGAAAAGGAAATTTTATTTCAACACCGTTATGACACAAAGGAATGGGGGTTGCCTGGTGGAGCAATGGAAATCGGTGAAAATTTAGAACAAACCGCTGAACGTGAGCTTTTTGAAGAAACGGGGTTAAAAGCAAAAAGTTTTAAGTTTATCGATGTTTTGTCAGGAAGCAATCTTTATTATAAATATCCTAACGGTGATGAAGTTTATAATGTTATTTGTGTTTACTTAGCAGAAGATACAAGTGGTGAGTTAGCTATGAATGACGGTGAAAGTTTGGATTTAAAATATTTCTCCATCAATGATTTACCTCCCAAACTTGATGAAAGAGCAAAGATAATTATTGAAAAACATTTTATTTAGGATTTGATTATCAGTAACTAGAAATCGTCATTTTTTTCCATTGAATTAAGAAGATTG
This sequence comes from Bacillus sp. JJ1764, assembly GCF_036962145.1. NCBI lineage: Bacteria > Bacillati > Bacillota > Bacilli > Caryophanales > Bacillaceae > Bacillus > Bacillus sp. JJ1764. The sequence goes on from NZ_JBALNY010000042.1 coordinate 18,503, forward strand.
TGAAGTTGCTACTTTATTTAACAGGTGGATTACTTGAAGATCCGACTACCAAATAGTTGTTCTTTTTCTTGTATTTAGTTTAATAGGGTTTATTAATTCTAGGATATTATAGATAAAGTGATTAATATTNNGAAAAAGTCAAAGTATTAGCAATTACAATTCCATTTTAGCTAATTACGTAAAGATCATAAAAACTGAGGTACCGACCAATGTTGGTTTTATAAATATTGAACAAGGTGGGATTGTAGGATATCACAAAGCACCAGTGCCTCAACTTTTCATTGTAGTTCAGGGCGATGGATGGATTGAAGGAGAGGATAAAACGAGGGTATCGCTTAGAAGCGGTGAAGGAGTATTTTGGGAAAAAGGAGAAGGTCACACTAGCGGCAGTGATACAGGTTTAACTGCCTTATTACTACAAGCTGAGGAATTAACAATACCAAATATATAAAAATTACTGGCGCATTAACGGAGCAAAGAGTTGCCTTGATGCCAACTTTCCTATTAAGATTACGGAACGGGTGCAATTAACTCCTTAACCAAAGTATTAAATAATTCAAATTCATTCCTCTAAAGGCGGTATAGTTGTAGAAGTATTAGCTTTCAGTGTTTTAGAAATCAAATACTAAATCTGTTAAAGAGGTGTACTATGTTTAGTCAATCTCTTTTTAATTGTCGTGTAGAGTGGGGTATGCGGGGTGCAAGAGAAGCTGCCGAACGTGGTGACATTATTATAATAGTTGATGTACTAAGTTTTTCATCTACCGTCATATCAGCTTTAAGTAATGGGGCAATTATATATCCATATCCTCCTAATTTAGACGGGAAAACATATGCAGAAAAAGTCGGGGCTGAATACATTTTGGGAAGGGCTGAAGCAGATAAAATAGGAAAACCTACTTTATCCCCTGTTTCATTTACACAAGAACATTCTAATAAAAAATATGTATTGTCGTCACTAAATGGGGCTTTCTGTACTTGGATTGCATCTAAAGTTCCTGCCCTTTTGATCGGTTCTCTACTTAATGCTTCATCTGTATCCTCTATTGCCAATCAATTAAGAGTAAAATCTAATTCAAATATAACGGTTGTCCCTTGTGGTGAACAGTGGAATAATGTAAAAAATTATGATAACAGTCTCCGTCCATCCATCGAAGATTATTTAGGTGCTGGTGTTATCCTCTCTTATTTAGATGGTGATAAATCGCCTGAAGCAGAAGTATGTATCGGGGCATTTCAACATGCGAAAGAAAAAATCAACGAATTAATTTGGGAATGTGGAAGTGGAAGGGAATTACGACAAAAAGGTTTTGAAGATGACGTAAAGTATTGTAGTCATTTAAATGTTTTTGATACAGTTCCAATATTATATAATGACCATTTTGTTTC
>NZ_JBALNY010000042.1:19918-24070 GCF_036962145.1 Bacillus sp. JJ1764
AAACTAACAAGGTGCTAAACTTTATTAAGTGTTTCCTATGGCAGCCTTTTTATCTTATTCAATTTAGGGAGTAGATTACATTAAGAAGGAATATTCTCTAATGATGAAGAAACATAATACATATTTAATTTCCTATAAATTCAATATATTAAATCTATACGATAAAGATCGTCGCTAAAGACGGTCTTTTTTAGTAAACTAAACGACTGCAAAATAAAAAAACATGTAACCTTTTCTATATCTCATACGATTAATAAACGAATAAATAATTGAGGGGGGTAAATTTTGCCGGATATCGAGAACTATGAAGCTAATATCATTGAAATCTATCGTCGCCATTATTTTGATGTTTATCGGTTTCTAATTTGTTTTACTGGAAACCAAAACGATGCGGAGGACTTGACTCAAGAAGTGTTTATTCGGGTATTGAATAATTTATCAAACTTTAATACTGGCAGTTTAAAAACCTGGATTTTTTCGATAGCAAAACATATTGCTATTGACCATTATCGAAGGAAAAAATTCAGTTCCATTTTTAAGGAGGGTTTTTTTAAACAATTAGTATCATCTGACAAGGAGCCCAAAGATTTAATCGTTCAAAATGAGATGAAAAAATTGTTACACGTTGCTATCTCAAAATTAAAGCCAGATTTTAGGGCCGTTGTAATCCTGAGAGGGATCAATGAATTTTCAATAAAAGAAACTGCTGAAATACTAAACTGTAGTGAATCCAAGGTAAAAGTAGATTATCATAGGGCATTAAAAATCCTCAAAAACAAGCTAAATATTGAACCAAGGGAGGTTATAGGAAATGCCAACTGATAAGGAACTATTTAACTTAATGAAAGAAACATACTCAATGAATCCCCGACCGGATTTTGTCTCTGATACAGAATTACATCTTAGAAAAGCTGCAAGAAAAATGACCAGAAAAAGAACATTTAGACATATATCTATTTCAGCAAGTGGAGTCCTTTTTTGCTTAATCACTGTCTTATGGATATTCTCATCTAACGGTAGAGAAACTATCGTAGATAAAATTACTTCCCTTTCAGATATTAAGAATTCATCATCAAGTATTGTTAATAAACAAGAACCATTAATTTATATTTATCATTCACATAATCAAGAGTCATTCTTTCCTGAAATTCACGTTCCAGATCACATTAATCCCATTGATCAGACCAAAAATATAACATTAGTAGGAGAGAAGTTAAGTCAGGATTTAAATGAAAAAAATATTTCTAATATACACGAAAAGCGTAATGTTATGGGGATATTGAAGGAAAGAGGCTTATCATTTGATAGGTCATATAAAGTCTCTAGGGAATTTCTAGTTGATAAAATAAAAGAAAATCCAAGTATTAAAATGGCATTTGATATACACAGAGATTCACAGAAAAGAACCGATACTACCATTAAAATAAACGGCAAGGATTACGCAAAGATAGGATTTATAATATCTAGTTCAAGTAAAAATAGTGAGGAAAATATCAAGTTTGCTAAGAAACTTCACAATAAACTCCAAGAATTATATCCTGGTTTATCAAGAGGAGTAATTGTAAAAAAAAATGCAGAGATTACCTACAATCAAGATCTTATTAATAATTCTGTATTAATGGAAATTGGGGGAGTTGAAAATACCTTGGAAGAAGAGTATAGAACAGCTGACGCCTTTGCTGGAGTGATTGAAAATATACTTAATACAAAGTAATTCTCAGCGGAACGGATAAGTTGAATAAAATATGGTTTTTATAGAGTAGGGAAAAGTGAAGATTTGGGAAGGTAAATTTATGGATATATTAATTAATGATTTTGCAAGTAATTGTTCATTAAATTATTTTGAGGTAAAAATGATTGAAGAGGGAAAAGTGATTGCTTCGTACAAACCTCTAATATTCATTGAGGTTATATTCAGAATAAACTCCCTAGTTCTAAGCTGTAATTTAAAGGACGAAGATATCATCATTTATAAACTGTATAATGAACAAAACGTTGAATCTCATACTATTTTAATAACAATTGGGAAATTTAGAGGTCAAAAGACTACTAATAAACAGGAGAAATTATGAATAATTGTACCTAAGCTAATGTGGGCGTTGATCCAGGAAGGATTAACGCCTTTTTGTATTGAAATTATGTACTACGAGTCAATTTAATTAAAGAAGGAAGTTAATATTTAAGGATGGGAAAAGCTTAGGGGCTCAGATAGAAAAAAGAGGTTAGAGTATTTATTGGAGCAAAAAAAAAATTAAAGGTGCGTACGGTACACTTTTAAATGAATGTATTGAAGCTCTTGGTGAAGGTGTAAAAATGTATTCATTTTATAAAAGCAAAGAGTTATATCGGCAGTTTCAAGAATAAGTCTCATTAGGGGGAGAAAAATGGTTGCTGTTTTTACATTCCTTAGCATATGGATATGTAGTTTCCTGATTGCGAAAGCTTTAAGTCCCTTTTCAAAAGCTCTGATCCAATTCCTACTTCAAGTAATACAGTGCAATGTAATAAAATGAAATAAAGAGTTCGTTAAAGGGGGATGAGTATGTTTTTCTTTAATAAAGAAGAAGTCTATATTGGATTTTCAATGGAAGATTTCTCTAAGGTAAGAGAAATATTAAAAAGTAAGGGCATTAAATATACTTATAAGATTATTGACCATTCGGCAAAATGGATGAGTGGTGGTACTTCAAGAGGAAACTATGGAAGTATCGGGATGAACAGTAAATTTGAAAAACAATACGTTATTTCAGTGAAGAAAAAGGACTCAGAGAATGCAAGATACTGGGTTAATAGTGTTTTGTATTGATAAATCAATATTTAAATGGACTTTGTTTCGGCAGTCCTTTTTTAATTTATTGTTATTTAACTGAACGTGGCAGGTTACTTCTATAAGATAACAATTATTAAGACTAAAAATAATTTTTTGTAATATTTTCACTTTATTGTTAAAATGAACGTAGTGGAGATATATTGAAAGGGGATAATGATTCGAAATGTGGATGAACTTGTAATGATTAAAAATTCGATAGACTAATTTTTCACTCTCGTCAATGAGGGGTTTATTTGACTATCTATAATCATTCAAGGACTGCATTATTTTGGCTTCAATGCCCCTTTTAGGATGGATGCTTGTGTATCTGTTTTTTTAGTGGGTACAATTATATCTCCTGTTGACCTTATTTATGCGTCCTTCATATGGAGGAATATTTTAATGAACCAATTAAAAGATAAAATTGCAATTATTACAGGTGTAAGTCGTCTGAAAGGAATTGGAGCAGCTATTTGTAAAGAGTTAGCTGAGACGGGTTATCATATCTTTTTTACGTACTGGACGGAATACGATAAAAAAATGCCTTGGAGCATTGATTTAGATGAACCAATGAAATTAAAAGAAGAATTACTAAAAAAAGGTGTTAAGGTGTCATGTATGGAGTTGGATTTAACGCAACATAATGCACCTAAACAACTTATAAATAGAGTTTCTGAACAACTTGGTTATCCTGATATATTAATTAATAACGCAGCATATTCAACGAACAACGATTTTTCAAATGTTACTGCTGAAGAATTAGATAAACATTACATGGTAAATGTTCGTGCAACGACACTATTAAGCAGTATATTTGCTCAAGGGTTTGATAAAAAATCTGGTGGAAGAATAATCAATATTACATCAGGTCAATTTCAAGGACCAATGCCTGGTGAATTAGCATATGCAACAACTAAGGGAGCAGTTGATGCTCTAACTATTACATTGTCAGCTGAACTAGCCCCTTTAGGAATAACGGTCAATGCAATAAATCCAGGTCCAACTGATACAGGGTGGATGACAGAGGAAATAAAAAGTAAAGTAAAACCAAAGTTTCCTTTCGGTAGAATAGGTGAACCGAGAGATGTTGCAAAAAGCATTAAAATTCTAGTCAGCGATGATGCAGATTGGATTACAGGTCAGATTATACATTCAGAAGGTGGATTTTTAAGATAAATTAGACTAAAAAGGCTCTGGTCCTAGAGCCTTTTTGCTGTATTAAATTTCAAAGATATAACAAATTGTGAAGGATTGCACTTAAAGTAACAGGTGCTTTAACTTCACATCAGAAGGGCTGTTTTTCGGCAGTCCTTTTTCTCTTTATTCAACTACCATGAAAATAA
>NZ_JBALNY010000042.1:24213-24879 GCF_036962145.1 Bacillus sp. JJ1764
TTCATGGGTGGCTAACGGAGCAGTTTACCTAAAGAAGGATTTAAAGATTTTTTATCGAATTGAAAAGAAAAAAATGGATACAGGTGAAAATTGTGAGTGAGATAATTAACTATTACAATCAATTTGATGAGTGGGGAAGACTTGAACGTGAACCGATTGAATTCCAAGTAAATTGGCATTATATAAAAAAATATATTCCCCAAACAGGGTACATCCTTGATAATGGGGCTGGACCAGGAAAATATTTAATGGAACTTGCAAAAGATGGTTATAAGGTGACACTGACCGATTTAACGCCAAGATCAGTTGAAATTGCTAGAGATAAAGCAAAAGAACTTGGTTTAGAAGGACAATTTGAAGGGTTTTATACAGCTGATGCCAGAGAACTTAATATGATAAAAGATGAACATTTTGATTCATCATTAATGCTTGGTCCTATGTACCATTTACAGCAAGAAACTGACCGTATTATTGCAGTTAAAGAATTAAGAAGAGTTACAAAAAAGGGTGGTTTGGTTTTTGTTGCTTTTATGCCTAGAATAAGACACATACTTACATCTCTCATATTTCCGGAGAATTGGAGACCCAATGATAACTTAGACACCATAATTCAGTTCTCTCAAACAGGATGCTTTAATCACGCAGATAAGGGACGTTTTACAGGTG
>NZ_JBALNY010000043.1:0-2992 GCF_036962145.1 Bacillus sp. JJ1764
TTCAGACACGGTTGCTCCTTTTATGCTAGTTTATGTCCGAAGGCGAGGTTTCTTCAGACACAGGATGCTCTTTTATGCAAGTTCATGTCTGAAGGCGTGGTTTCTTCCCTCTAAAACAGTCCTCCATTTAAATAACAATCTAATTCCCCGCACCTTCCACATTCTTAAACTGACTAGAAAACATCTGGTAATAGCGCCCTCTCTCAACCAGCAAGTCCTCATGATTCCCGGATTCAATGATCTGCCCTTTGTCAATAACCATAATATTATCAGCATCACGAATGGTGTTGAGGCGGTGGGCGATAATGAAGCTGGTGCGATTCTCCATTAATTTCAACAGTGCCTGCTGAATGTGAAGCTCTGTCCGCGTATCGATGCTGCTTGTCGCTTCATCTAAAATTAATAAGGAGGGTTTTGCCAACATGACTCTGGTAATTGCCAGCAGTTGCCTCTCACCTTGACTTAAGTTTCCGCCATTTTCTGAGAGTTCAGTCTCATATTGGCGCGGCAGCCTTCTAATAAAAAGGTCCGCTCCTGCCATTCTTGCCGCAGCTTCTACCTCGTCATCGGTGGCATTCGGCTTTCCATATTTGATGTTTTCTTTAATTGTTCCGGAAAATAAATAAGTATCCTGTAAAACAAAGCCGAAGCAACGTCGTAAGCTGTCCCTTGTATATTCCCGGATGTCTCGGCCATCTAATAGAATTCTCCCGCCAGTCACGTCATAGAAGCGGGTCAATAGATTCACGACCGTGGTTTTTCCTGCACCTGTTGGGCCGACTAGTGCCGTACTGCTGCCAACGTGAGCTTCAAAGCTGACATTCTTTAAAATCGGGACATCAGGTCGATAACCAAAGCTGACATTTTCAAACACCACATGACCCTTCGGATGTTCCAAGGAAATGGCACTTGCTTCATCCTTAGGCTCTTCTTGTTCGTCCATCATTTCAAAAACCCGTTCTGCCCCCGCAACTCCTGACTGAAGAATGTTAAAGATATTAGCAAGATCATTGAGCGGTCTGACAAACTGCCGTGAATAGGTGATAAAGCTGGCAATGGCACCAACTGTAATATGTCCCTTCACCGCAAGGATCCCCCCGACAATCGCCACAACCGTAAAGCCAAGATTATTAATCACGTTCATAATTGGCATTAAGAACCCTGACCAAATTTGAGCCTTAAGGCCGACATCACGAAGCTCTGTATTCACCTTCTCAAACTCTTCAATTACCTTTTCTTCATGGTTAAAAGCCTTGACCACTTCAATACCAGAAATGGTTTCTTCAATATGTCCGTTTAATTTTCCTAGCTGAACCTGTTGGTTTTTAAATAAGATACTGGTTCGTTTGGCTATGGTCCGTGTTAGTAAAAACACGAGCGGGACGGTAATCATGCTAGCCAAGGTTAAAATCGGACTTAATACCAGCATCATGATCAGCGACCCTGCGATAACAATCGCACCTGACATTAGCTGAGTCGTCGATTGGGAAATCGTACTGCTGACGTTATCCACATCATTGGAAAGCCGGCTCATCAATTCCCCATGGGTACGGGAATCGAAAAATGCAACCGGAAGCTTTTGCAGTTTTTGAAAAATAGAATCCCTTAATCGCTTCACAATCCGTTGGGAAACACCCGCCATTAGCCAGCCCTGGAGAAAGGTAAGGACAGCATCAGAAATATAAGCGATGGTAAGTACGATCATCATAATTTCCAAGAAGGTAAAATCGACTTTTCCATGCTTCAACGTCATGGTATCAATGGCTTTTCCGATGAGATAGGGATTCATCAAGACCAGTGCTGAATCGATTATAATAAATAAAAGAACCAGAGAAAGTTTGTTTCGCTCTTTCCCAAAATAGTACCAAAGTCTTTTTAAAGTGCCTGTAAAATTCTTCGGTTTTACTACTGGACCACGGCGATGTGCTACGCCCGGCCGCAGTGGAGGAGGACCCGGAGGATTGTTACGTTGCTGTTCTGTTCCATTTGCCATGTTACAGCGCCTCCTTGCCCATTTGCGAGCGGTAGATTTCCTGATAGATTTTGCACTCTGCCAATAATTCTGTATGGGTGCCCATACCAACGATTTCCCCATGATCGAGGACGATAATTTTATCTGCATCCAAAATCGAGGTGATTCGTTGGGCAATTTGAATGCAGGTCATTCCTTGCGCATACTTCCTTAAACCAGCCTTCATTTTCGCTTCAGTAGCGACGTCAACCGCACTGGTGCTATCATCCAATATCAAAATGTCCGGTTTCTTTAGTAAGGCTCTGGCAATGGACATCCGTTGTTTTTGCCCTCCAGAAAAATTGACACCGCTTTGACCTATGCGAGTCTCATAGCCTTCGGGCGCGACGGCAATAAAGTCAGCCGCGCAGGCAATTCTGGCCGCTTCTTCGATATCCTCCTGTGTGGCATCTTCTTTTCCCCAGCGGATATTCTCCGCAATACTTCCCGAAAATAAGATATTTTTTTGTGGGACAATCGCAATTTTCTCCCTTAACTTCTTAGGATTAATATAACGAATCTCCTCACCGTCAACCTTAATCGTCCCACTCAAGGCGTCATAAAAACGGGGAATCAGCCCAACTAACGTACTTTTTCCTGACCCGGTTGAACCTATAATGCCCACCATTTCACCTGGCAGAATGGTTAAGTTAATATTTTTTAAAACAGGCTCACCACCTGATTCATCATAGGAGAACGATACATTTTCAAAATCGATTCTTCCTGAGCCAGGTTGCAGTGTTTCCTTCTTCCACGTCAGATGGCTCTCCTGCAGAAAGACTTCATTGATCCTTCCTGCAGAGGCTCTGGCCCTGACAAACATATTGAAGACCATAGAAATCATCATTAGTGAAAATAGAATTTGCGTCATGTAGTTAATAAATGCGATGATATGACCAACTTGGATATCTCCGTTGTCTACTCCCCAGCCACCCAGCCAAATCACAGCGACAATACCCAGATTAACGGTAAGCATAATTG
>NZ_JBALNY010000043.1:3076-10712 GCF_036962145.1 Bacillus sp. JJ1764
ATTCGCCTTGGTAAACTTGCCGATCTCCACATCAAACCGATTAAACGCCTTGACTACGCGAACCCCTGATAAATATTCCCGCATGACACTATTAACCTTATCTAACGCATTTTGCACTTTGGCAAATAACGGGAATCCCAATCGTAAGTTCGTCATAATTAAAACAGCAACAAAGGGGACGATAACCGCAAGGACAACAGCGAGGTGAAGGTTTAACCGCGTTGCCATGATGAGCCCGCCAATAGCGAGCAGCGGGGCCTTCACAAAGATCCGCATGAGACCATTTACAAACACCTGAACTTGGGTCACATCATTCGTCAGCCTTGTAATTAAGGACGCACGGTCAAATTGGTCTAGATTTTTAAAGGAAAGACGCTGAATTTTATGAAATAAATCAGACCGTAGCTCCGCGCCAAAATTTTGAGAAACAATACTTGCCAGAATACTTCTGGTAGAGGCGCTGACAGCTCCTGCAGCTGTAATTAACAGCATCAGTCCACCCATCTTTAACACATAATGAATATCTTTGTCTGCGACACCAACGTCAATAATTTTTGCCATAATGGTTGGCTGCAGCAAATCACAAATAGCCTCAAAGGTGAGAAATAAAACAGCTAAACTGAAGGACTTCCAGTACTTTTTACTATATTTTGATAAAAACTTCATGTCCCCACCTCGGAATAATGCTCTAATAAAGCTATTATAATGACGTTTCCTTCGAGACACCAAATAATTAGTCCGAACATAAAAAAACGGCCCAATAATTGGACCGTAACACTTTACTTTACTGGACTGAATTCATGTACCCAGACTTTCATTTGTGGAAGCCAAGGCATCCCAGGGTGGATAGATAGAATGGATTGCTTATAATCCTCCAATGACCCGAAACCCTCACGGCGGGCATCGTCATCTGTCAGCTCCCCAAGGCTCTGCTCATACACTCTGTCTACTACAAATTGCTGACTATCTAACGACATTATTTCACCAGGATCAGCGTATCTGCCGTTTCTTCTAGTCGCTGTTTTTTCACCAGAAAGCACTTTCTTCACATCTGCTTCAAGCGTAACCAAACGTTCAATCGTACATGTTTTTGGCGGTAAATTAGTTTCACTCATATTAATTCCTCCTTTTTCCAATTCAACAATTTATTTTATCACTATTTCCATTGTAAAAAAAGTGAAAAGGGCACCTCCTATCGAGGTACCCATACATTTTTACACATTCAAATCTCTTTTTTCATAAAAAACAAACGTTATAGCAGAAAGCGCGGCAATTAAGATCACGGAGATAATGACAAAGCTGATTTCCAGCCCGCCGCCGAACATAATATTTTTTGCTTCAAAATATTTAAATGGTGTCAGATATTTCAGGCCTTCTATATCGTCATTTAAATCAATAGCCATTGATAATAAATAGGTCAACATCAGGACACCCGCAGATATTGATGCTGCTGTTTTTGGCCGTTTTTTAATTGAAGCGATCGCACTGCCGGTGACCATAAACAAAACTTGCAAAATAAACATCGCTAACATGGTAATGGCGATATCCCCGTTCACATCTTCACCGTTACTATATTTTCCCATAATGGAGACTAACGAGCCATAGGTGACAAGATTGAAGATCACGATATTGACGAAGGCAGCCGATAATTTTGCCGTAATGATTGTTCGTCGTGAAACAGGCTTAACAAATAAAAACTCCGACGTTTTATCCCGTTCCTCTTTGGCAATAATCGTGGCGCCCAGCATCACGGCATGAATCGTCGCCATTAATAACAAATACAAAAACAACATCGCATAGTAGCCACTGATCTTGGATAAGTCCATAGCTCCGAATCCCAGGATCGCTCTTAGCGATTTAGGCATACTTCCAATCATATCGTTGATGGATTGCCCGGATGACTTGAAGGCGGAATATTTTTGCATGCCAGATACCACCATCAGGAAAACTCCGATACACCAGAATATTAATGATTTTCTATGAGACTTTAACTCTTTTAAAAAGATATTCATAACCAACCCTCCAGTCCCGGCCATTCGGATTAAACAGCATGGATGTCCTTTTTGAGATACACGAAATAGCTTGCAGCAATCGCCAGCAACATAATGATGGCACCCGCGATTAAAAAGGAAGCCTCATAGGCAGAGTGCTTAATAATATAGGCGGTGTCAAAATATTTAAACGGCGAAAGATAACGTTTAGCTGTTTCACCGGTTGTATCACTAAACATCCCTAAAAAGTAGAAGGCAAAGACAGTTGGCAGCGAGACACTCAGTACAGATTTCACCTTTGGAATTAGCACTGATAAAATAACCCCCAGGGCCATGAAGATCAGTTGAATAAATAACATCGTCAGTGACAAGAGGATAAATATTTTAAAACTGAAATCATCCGTTCTCACCTGATAAGCAATCACACTAGCGGCAGCCAAATAAATGATATTGGTGATGATCAACGATGCAAAGACCGCGAGCAGTTTGGCTGTCATGACCGCAGTACGTGTTACCGGTTTCGTTAATAGAAAGTCAGCTGTTTTCTCCCGGACCTCCTTACTAACAATGGACGTCCCGTAATTCATAGCTTGGATGGCACCACACAGCGTAACAAATGACAACGGAAAGCAATAGAATCCGAGAATCGTAAAGAAAGAGCCAAGATGAATTCCCAACGCCTTTCTTATTGGTTCCGGATAGCCCTGCAAGACCTTCATAAAATCGTCAGCATCCTTTGCAAAAGAAGGGTAAAGCGACATATACAGGATGACAATCAGCGTTAACGAAATAGACCATATAATTGTGGACTTGCGATAGGCCCTTAATTCATGAATAAACATATTCATCGCTTCCTAGGCCTCCTTTTCATAGTAATGCATAAAGATCTCCTCAAGATCAGGCTCTTCAATCCAAAGATTGACGACATCAATTTCAGCTATTTTTCTCAAAACATCATTAATATTTCCTTTAAAAATAAAGCTGGTTATGTTCCCCTTCACCTGTAAATTGTTCACACCAGAAATGTTGAAATAATCCTCGCCGAGTGGCGCCTGTGTCTCCACCTTGAACTTTTTATAGTTATTTTCCTGTAACGTGCTAATTTTCTCAACAGTGACAATTTCACCTTCTTTAATGATGGCAACTCGGTTACATAGGCGTTGAACCTCGCTTAAAATATGAGAAGAAAATAGAATCGTTGCGCCTTTTTTGTTTTCAGCCTCCAACAGTTCAAAGAACTTTTGCTGCATCAATGGATCCAATCCGCTTGTTGGTTCATCCAGAATAATTAGCTTCGGTTCATGCAGCAGACCCTGAACAATCCCGACCTTTTTTTTGTTTCCCAGTGACAGATCGTCGATTTTTTTATGGAGATCCAGGTCCATGATTTCGGCCAATTCTTTGATTTTTTTACTGCAATCTTTTTTATAAAAACTAGCTGAATATTTTAATAGGTCCTTAACCTTCATATTGTCGTAATAAAATACCTCTGACGGCAGATAACCGATTTCCTTTTTGATTTCCGGGGCAAATTGAATGCAATCCTTGCCAAAGATGGTCGCGCTACCGCTCGTTGGATAGATCAATGACAACAGCGTCCGGATAGTGGTGGATTTACCGGCACCATTTGGCCCGATAAACCCAAAAATCTCGCCTTCCTCGACATTAAAGCTGATATTATTAATCCCTCGTGATTTTCCGTATGTCTTTGTCAGGTTTTTGATTTCAATGACATTCATCATGACAGCCCCCTATTTATAAAAGCATTTCGCTAAGATTTCAAGATACTCGTCGGCAATTACTTTAACTTCTGCATAATTAATTTCATGTGAAGGAGAATGCCTTACCTTCATCCTTTCCTCTTCACTCACTTTTTCAAGCGTCCAAGTAATGATTTTCAAGATTTTCGTTACATCCACATCATCCCTGAACTTCGACGTATCAATTCCTTCAAAAATCTTCCCGAAATTCACTTCACTAAGCTGCTTAATCTTAAGCTCCATTTCTTGCTTAACCTCATTTGAATCCTCAAAACACGCTGATTCCATAAATTTAAACAGAGCCGGGTAGTCCTTCTGCAGCTGCATTTTCAAAATGACCGCCTTTTGAACCCTCGCAAAAAAATCCTTTTCATCTAAATCAACATGTTGGTAATAAGCATCAGCAATCATTTCATAGCAATAGTCAAACAGGAAAAAGTATAACTGTTTTTTGTTTTGAAAATAATGAAACAGCAAGCCTTTTGATATCTCAGCTCCTTTTACAATCTCGTTTGTGGAGGCCTTATCAAATCCTTTTTGGGCAAATTCATTAATGGCTGCATTAATGATTCTGTCTTGCTTTTCTTTTTCGAGATTTAAAAACTTTGAGTACATGCCGGCAGTCCCACTTCCTTTATCTTTCCATTGACCACACCGGTCAATTCCATTGTATTCCCCATTGACCAGTGCGGTCAATCTATTTTTTGTGACTTTTTTTAAAAATATTCTTATTGCGTGTAACCGCTTCATGGTAGTGATAAGATAAGGAATGTACATAAAATTTAGGGGAGTGTGGAAATAGTGAAAAATGAATTAATTCAACGATTTACTTCCTATGTGAAAGTGGATACCCAATCCGATGAAAACAGTGAAACTTGCCCATCAACACCGGGGCAGTTGACCTTGCTGCGAATGCTTGTCGATGAACTCAAAAATATTGGCATGCAAGAGGTCACAATGGATGAGAACGGTTATGTAATGGCGACACTGCCAGCAAATACGGATAAGGACGTGCCGACAATCGGATTCTTAGCTCATGTCGATACTGCCACAGACTTCACTGGGAAAAATGTGAACCCGCAGCTCCTTGAAAACTATGGCGGCGGCGATATTGTATTAAATGAAGCCTTAAATGTCATCCTGTCACCAAAGGACTTCCCAAATCTCGCCAATTATAAAGGCCATACGTTAATTACCACCGATGGGACTACTTTACTTGGCGCCGACAATAAAGCGGGTGTTACTGAAATCATGACAGCCATGGCGTATTTGATTCAGCATCCTGAAATCAAACACGGCAAGGTCCGCGTTGCGTTCACACCTGATGAGGAAATCGGAAGAGGGCCGCATAAGTTTGACGTTGCAGCCTTTAATGCGAAGTTTGCTTATACCGTTGATGGCGGGCCGCTCGGGGAATTGGAATTCGAAAGCTTTAATGCTGCCAGTGCAAAAATTACCATTAACGGCACGAACATCCACCCGGGTTCTGCAAAAGACAAAATGGTCAACTCCATGAAAATTGGCATGGAATTGCATAGCCAGCTGCCGCCGCAGGAAGTACCAGAGCATACCGAAGGATACGAAGGATTCTACCATTTACTTTCTTTTAATGGGGATGTAGAACAAACAAAGCTTTCCTACATTATTCGCGACCATGATAAGGACATTTTCAATAAACGAAAAGCTACAATGGAGACCATCGTCAACCAGCTAAAAGAAAAATATGGGAACGACACCATTCAACTTGAACTGAAGGATCAATATTACAACATGGGTGAAAAGATTAAACCTGTAAAGGAAATTGTGGAAATTGCCCAGCAGGCCATGGAAAGTCTGGACATTAAGCCAATCATCCAGCCTATCCGCGGCGGTACCGACGGCTCTCAGCTATCCTATATGGGACTTCCTACTCCTAATATCTTTACTGGCGGTGAAAACTTCCACGGGAAATATGAGTTTATTTCCGTTGATAATATGATCAAAGCTACTGAGAACGTGATTGAAATTATTAAACTGTTTGAGCAAAAGGCATAATACAAAAAAGCTAACCGTTTGTGAGGGCTATAAACTTTAGAATATTGTTTCAATATTTTATTTAACGTATGCATCAAAAATACCTCTAGTCCTTTTATTCAGTAATACGAAGAACAAGAACGGACGTTTCGTTTTTTGAAATTTATATAAAAAGGACTCGACTTTTGTTCATTTTCTGAATTTCACACCTACAAGTCTTTATATTCTAATTGTAAATAGAAAAAAAGGATATCCATATGGATATCCTTTTTTTCCGTCGCAACCGGTAGAGAGTTCTAAGCCTTCGTTTTGATTATAGCATCGAGGTTCACCAGTAGTCCTAATATTTCTAAAGAAATAGGGTTTTCGTATACTTCCTCTACAATCTTCTGATTAATTCAAGAACATTTTAGGAAACAGGTAGCAATGAATTAACTGAAGAGTGCCACGGATGATAGTACATTGTATTTTATGTTATTGCCCTAAAGGCTAAAAGGATGCCATTAAGGCAGCCGAAACTGTTTAAGTAAAAGAATTCGAATGTACCAAATGAAGAACCTAGCTTTATATTAATTATATAAAAATAACAAAAATGTAAAAAAATACTAAACTTTTAATAATTTGTATGATATAGTTACTAATGTCATAAACTTCCAGGAGGGATTTCAATTGTTTTTTAGAAAGAAAAAAATCTGTATTGTATCAACATTTTTAATTTCAATTCTTTTTATTTCTACTTTGACTGGAAATAGTAAAGTTTCTGCTGCAGAAAGCGATTTGATAAAAAATACAAGCACTTCTAACGCTGATTTATCAACTATTTATTCGGACATGTCTGACATACCAGTAGAAGATTCAAATATTAAAGAAGAATTGTCAGATGAACAAAAAGCAATGATAGAAAATCTTATTTCATCTCAAGTTAAAGAATTTGAAAAAGAACAGGCAGCAATTGAACAAGAAATTGAACAAGAACGTTTGAGTGTAAATACTTCACCTATAGCTACTGATTACCTTAAATCAACTAAATTAACAGATTCAACGGTTGTAAAGCTATATCAAACAAATTTGAAACAAGCACAAAAAATAAAAAATTCATATAATAAAATAAAAACATCCAATGGCACTGTGGCTGCCAATACTTACAGACTTTCAATCTTTTACTCATTGGTAAAATCAAATGGTCCCTGGGATTTAAAAAGAAAATTAGGAAAAAATACTAAGTATATTTTCAAAGATTCATCTAAAACAGGAGAATATATTGGAAATCACCATTATGGTTATATGGGTAGAGCAATTGGATTTAGCACAACAGTTTTAAAAAGCGCAGCTGGAATGTATCAAGTGTATAGTAATACATCTAATTGGGGATTTATCTCTTCATATTTTGACGATCCTTCTGATCAAGCAGCTATTACAGATGGATATAAAGATTATGATAATGGATATAGATTTGGATTAATAATAGCGTAATATTTTCAATTAATATAGAATAGAGTTAAAACATAGGAGAATGACATTGAAAAAAATAAGTTTATTTGTAATACTACCTATTTTTATAGTGATTACCATTCTGATTTTTATCTTAAATTCTTTATTTTTTAATATCAGTCTTGATAAACTTAATGGAACTGGAGAAAAGAAAGAAGAATATATATCTCCTAATGGAAAATATAAAGCTGAACTCTTTATTATTAATAAAGGTGGAGCAACAGTTGATTTTCAAGAAAGAGTATCTATTACATCTTTAAAAGATAATAAGAAAGAATTCAAGGATAAAACAATATATTGGTTGTATCCATATAAAGAAGATACATCGGCTAAGTGGAAAGATAATAATACAATTATTATTAATGACAAAATAATAAATAT
>NZ_JBALNY010000044.1:0-222 GCF_036962145.1 Bacillus sp. JJ1764
TATATATTATTATTATATGGTTAATAGGTCTAAATAAATATGAAAAGGAGTTATTTTATTCACCAGTTAATAGGATTCTTAAATCTAGTAGAATTAAAAAAGAAGTAAATTAAAAGATTGAAGTTGAAAAAGATCTTATATTATATATAAATGAAAAAGTCCCTTTTCTTAATAAGAGCCAATTGTTTTTCCCTTTATGGATCTGATATTAATCTTAATATA
>NZ_JBALNY010000044.1:307-557 GCF_036962145.1 Bacillus sp. JJ1764
ATTATATCTACTGTAAATATATAGATATATCTTTTTATTGGGAAGGAGAACTTAATAAGAGAACCTTTTTAAAATTGCTGAAATTTTTGCAGATAAACTATAAAGGGGATTTTAAATGATAAGGTTAAATAATTTACAGCTTTTAAGAGGTATTGCTGCAATATATGTCCTGTTATTCCATGTTACGGGCTTATTAAAATCATATCTTAATTATGAATATTTAAATGGCATTTTCAAATTTGGAGATGCT
>NZ_JBALNY010000044.1:603-21357 GCF_036962145.1 Bacillus sp. JJ1764
TATGTCCATAAAAAGGATATAGGAGAATCAGCCAGAGTAAAATTGTTCATTAAAAAAAGAGTTATTAGAGTGTATCCAATTTATTGGGTGGTTCTTGTTTGTCTTGTACCTGTGTATTTCATCATCCCTTCATTTGGATCCCAACAAGTATTAGACCCATATAATTTAATTGAATCTTTTTTCCTTATTCCACAGCCTGAGGGAAATTTACCTTTAAACGTTGCATGGTCTTTAAGTTATGAAATTCTTTTTTACTGTATGTTCTGTTTATTGATTTTTTTGGACCGAAAAATAGCCTTTCCTATTATGTTTTCATGGATAGGTATAACTGTAGTGCATTTTTGTATACAAATCATTTATGGGACATCAAATAATTACTGGATTAATTTTTTATTTAATCCATTTATCTTGGAATTTTTTAGTGGCGTGTTTATTGCTTATATTATATTGAAAAATTATACAAAAAACGGGCTATTTTTCCTAACCCTAGGGGTTTTAGGAGTATTTATTTCATGGATAAATAAAAACAATAATTTTATTGACTTTCATCGAGTGATTGAATACGGTTTGCCATTTGTCTTAATTATTTATGGTTTGGTATCCTATGAAATCGAAAAATCTTCTAAACCGCCTAAACTTTTAGTATACTTCGGGGATGCTTCGTACTCAATTTATTTAATACATTATCCAATGCTATCAGTTGTTAACAAAATATTTTTGTCAGCAAATTTATATTCCACGATGGGTTCAGTTCTCGGAGCCTCAGTAATGATTGTTATTACAATTATCGTTGGTTGTGTCTTTCATACAGTAATAGAAAAACCATTACTAAAATTCCTTAATACCATTTTACATCCAAAAAGGAATAATAGTAGAATGCAAAAAATAAAATCAGCATAAAGAGAATATGTGGTACAAAAATGGTGGATTTATTTCAATAGTATAGTGATTGCTTATCCAATGTATATTGTAGGTGTTATTTAATAATTTGCTATCCATCCATTAAAATTTTGAAAAAAGGAGTATCTATCAAACGATAATAGATACTAGAAAAAGCGTAAAGATCTATTAATAGATTTTTACGCTTTTTTAGCTCAAGAGATATATAACCAATTTAATCCAACCAAAAATCGCCAGCCACAATGGAATACTAATTGATGTTCCCCAAAGTAATCCTGCAAATAGATTACCCTGTTCATCCATATACTGAATTCACCCCGCAACTATTAGAATAGATTTGTCCATATTTGTTATTCATTTTCATGTTTAGTAATAACTATAAATGTAATCACTTTCTTAATCAATGATAAGATTAAAATAAAATAAGGCACTTTACGACATTTTTTTAGGATTGGGTACTAATAAATATTGAGTATTAATGACATAAGATAAATTTAATCACATGTTTGATTAAAATTGTATTTAATTTTGATAAATTTAATTTGAGTCACTTTTAAGCGGTTAGGTCACATAAAAAATGAACCTTCCTATAACGACATTATTTTTATACATGAGAAATCTAATAATGCTGTTGATTAGAGTGACTATTAATTAATAGTTTGATTGAATCGACAATGTGTAGAATGATGAAAGATGAGGTGTTGGAAGTGAGTTGACTGACATTGGGAGTTTCCGTTAGTTGGGAGACTTTGGTTTCGTGATTATGGGGTTTTAACTGAAAGTAAAGGATTATAAATTATTTTGTTGTAATTCAGTCAATAAAAAAGAGGGCACTCGGCCCTCCTAAATACTATTCAATTTGTCCTAATAGCTCCAACGCTTGTTCTTTCGTCTGAATCCCAAGCAATTGCTCTCTATATTCCTCATTCATTAGCTTACGTGACAGCATCTGTAGAATTTTAAGATGTTCATTTCCCGCAGCTTCTTCTGGCACAGCAATCATAAAGATAAGTTTTGCGGGTGTACCATCATAAGATTCCCAGTCTACTCCATTCTTGCTAAGACCAAATACAACGGATGGTTTCACTACTGCTTTTGATTTACCATGAGGAATGGCGATGTTAAAACCAATCCCCGTTGTACTTTCTTTTTCACGGGTAATAATCGCTTTTTTAAATTTGCGTTTGGAGTTGATGGCTCCAACGCGATCCAATGTTTCTATCATTTCATCAATAACAGATTCTTTCGAGGTTCCTTGTATGTCTGTGTCAATAAGCTCTAAGCTGATCAAATCTGTTAGTTTCATTTCAATCACTCCACATTCTTTTTCAATGCATTTACCATAAATGCCGTTACAACGACCCCTACGACGATGGCGATTAAGAACATTACGACATTATCGATAGCTCCCAATACTGCTACGATTAGTCCACCGTGTGGAACATGGTCTCCGACGTGGCCAAGCATGGCGATTACGGCACCCACCATAGATCCGACCATGATACTTGGAATAACGCGCAGCGGGTCTTTTGCGGCAAAAGGTATAGCACCTTCTGTGATTCCGAATAAGCCCATGAAGAAGGCTGCTTTTCCTGCTTCTTGTTCAGCATCTTCGTATTTCTTTTTATTGATTAAAGTTGCTAGTCCCATTCCAATTGGAGGGATACAGATTGCTGCGGCAATAGGTCCCATGATGGTATAGTTTCCTTCCGCAATCATAGCAGAACCGAATAAAAATGCAACCTTATTAACAGGACCGCCCATATCAAAGGCAATCATCGCCCCTAAAATCAACGCTAATACGATAGAACTTGTTCCTTGCATCCCATTTAAGAAATGAGTTAAGCCTGAGAATACGGCTGCTACTGGTTTTCCTAGAATAAATATAAAGATAGCTGAGACGACTGCACTTGCTAAAATTGGGATAATCAAAATTGGCATAATTGGCTGTACCATTTTCGGCACTTTCCAGCTCTTAATCCATTTGGCTACATAACCGGCGATAAAACCTGCAATAATTCCACCGAGGAACCCTGCGCCTGCATCACTGGAGTAGAACTCACCATGAGCTGCGATATAACCACCAACCATACCAGGTACAAGACCAGGGCGGTCAGCAATACTCATGGCGATAAATCCAGCTAAAATTGGTACCATAAATCCGAAAGAGGCTGCCCCTACATTTAGGACTGAATTCCAAATGGAATCGGGATCAACAACCATCCCTTTCGCTGTCGGATGTCCGCCAATACCTAAAGCTAAGGCGATTAAAATACCACCAACAACAACGAAAGGAATCATGAAAGATACCCCGTTCATTAAGTGGCGATAAATCGGATTTTGCTTATCTTTCATTTCTTTTTTGATTTGATCCACTGATTTTAAGTCCTCTTTGTAAACGGGGAAATCAGTTGCCAATACATTTGTGATGAGTTCCTCAGGTTTTCGAATTCCGTCCTGAACTCCAGTTACCAGAAGTTTCTTACCAACAAAACGTGACTGATCGACGGACTTGTCTGCCGCAATAATAATCGCATCTGCTTCTTGAATTTCTTTTACAGTTAATTCATTTTCAACACCAATAGAGCCTTGGGTTTCGACTTTCATTTGATGTCCGAGCTTTTCGGCTGCTTTTTGCAGATTTTCTGCCGCCATGTAAGTATGGGCAATACCGTTCGGGCAAGAGGTAATCGCTAATAGCTTCATATTTTTTCAACCCCTATTAAAGTTATAGTTCCTATGTCTTATTTATACATCTGAAATCGATTCCATAAAGGATGAATGTTTACCACATATTGCGGAAAAATGGACTTTAATAAAAAAGCCATCATTTTGACGGCTCGATTACAGGCTATTTATAAACTCACTAGGAGATTTCTGTTTGACCAAGGTATTCAGGAGAACAGGCTGATCGCATAATTGACCAATTTCGTTAAATAATTCTCTTGTTTTTGAGTGCTCCTCCTGCTTGGTTGCTAATGCTAGGACGAGAGAAACGTATTCTTTCCCCCATAACAGCGGTTTCTTTAAAATTCCTACAGCAATCGTTGATTTTTTTATATAAATGGGATCCCCGTGCGGTATGGCAATGCCGCCTCCGATATTGGTGGAGGAATGCTGCTCGCGAATGATCGCCGATTCAATATACTCCTCACATACATACCCATGAGCGACTAATTTCAAAGCAAGAACTTCAATTACTTCATATGGGTGATTAAAATCAAGATCTATAAGTATTAGTTCTTCCTTCACCATATCGCGGAGAGAAGGGAATTTGTCCGCTTCATGCAAAGGCATACTGGATGTTATCTGGAGTCCATCAATAAAACGTTGTAGTTTTTGCTCCTCATCAGGTGATAAAAGCGGTGTCACTTCAATGACTGGGACATGCGTTTTAGGGATGGGGACTGTTGCGACTATAAAATCAATCTCATTTGATGAATACTGATTAATTTGACTGATGGATACTGTATCAATGATGTCCAGGGAGCGAAATTTTCTTTCCAGTTTCGTCCGAAGCAGGACAGAAGCTCCTATTCCCATGGGACAAACAATGATCACTCTTTTATTACTACCGTCTTTTTTCTGCATTCGTTCCAAGGATGCCTGAAAGTGAAGAGTCAAGTATGCGGCTTCTTCTTCTGGGATTTTCAGGTTCAGCTCGGTATTTAAATGGACGATTTCACTGATAATCGTGTCAAATATATATGGGTACATCCGCTTAATTTGGTCCAATATCGGATTAGAAACGGTAAACTTTTGTTTTAATCGGTTAAGGGTGGATTGGAGGTGAAGATTTAAGCCCAATAGTAAGTCGGCATCTTTGGTAAAATCAATCTGTGTTCTGCTGGAAACACGGTATATGAGCATTAGGACCAGTTTATGGACTTCCTCGTCAATTGGAAATTCGCCCACTCTGGCATGCTGAACTTTCCCACCCATAAAATGCATGGCTATATAGGCTATTTCACTGGCTGGAAATCGAACCGCAAAACTAGATTCTAGCTTTTTAAGAGTTTTCTCCGCTAAGCGATACTCATTTCTTTCTTGAATTCTTTCCATTTCGGTTTCATGAAGGGGGATGGCATTCCCTAATTTTAAGCGCTTGACTGAAATGAGGATGTGGCACAGTAAACTCTCTAATGTTTCGTCTGTATAAGGATTGTCTAAGGGTTGGTTTATCTCTTCAAGCGAATGCTGGACCATTTCTATTTCGTGCTGCTTAAATAAGCGTTTCCAATAATCCATTTTATGGGTTGAAGAACTCTCTGTGTAAGCAGGAATTTTCGATATGGCCAGCCTCCAACTTTGTTCCGGGCCTGCTACTTCAATTCCTAATTTTCTTTTGGTAACCAAGTTTAATCCGACATTGTTTAAGTAACTTTCAACCTTATCCAAGTCTTTTTTTACAATGGCTTTATTAACATAAAACCATTCAGATAATTTTTGAATGGTAATGGGTTTCTTTTCGATTAACAATAATTCAAGGATTCGAGTCAGTCTTTCTGAATCTTCAACCTCATGGCTTTCGATGCTGCCGCCATAAAGTAATTGTAAGAGATGATTTCTCTCTGACTCTGTAACCTCCAGACGAAAACCAATATTAGGCTTCCTGGAAAGGATACCATTAGAATGCCTGCTTAACCATTCATCTAGAACTTTTGAATCATTCCGAATTGTCTTCTCAGAACACTCTAATTGATCCGCGATTTTCTGAGAAGATAAATATTCCGTTCCTGATTCAAGTAAAATTCGTAACAGATTCTTTTGACGTTCGTTCAATGAATTTCACCTCGCTTTAGTGCTTTTATACCCTACTATGAAAATCATGTCGAATGTTAGCACATTTTCAGGATGGTGTCATTATATATTTTTTAAACAAAAATTATTTTGCATATTATTTGGAATAGCAGTATTCTAGTGAATGATATTCTTTTGTAAGAAATAGTAGGTTGTTATTTATTATTTTGATATATTAATTCGGTGAATTTTGGAAGAGTGTAATGCAGCAAAAAAAAATGGAGGGATAAGCTTTGCAACCATTATTTTTAAAGCCAGTTTTTAAGGAGCGAATTTGGGGAGGAACCACTTTACATAAAGAGTTTGGCTATGATATTCCTTCAGAAGAGACCGGGGAATGCTGGGCAATCTCAGCTCATCCTAACGGCTCCTCTGTTATTGAGAATGGGGAATTTGCTGGAATAAGTTTAGATACACTTTGGCGTGAACACCCTGAATTGTTCGGAAACCCAAAGGAAGAAGAGTTTCCGTTATTAACAAAAATTTTGGATGCCAATATGGATTTATCAGTCCAAGTTCACCCTGATGATACGTATGCAAAGGTGAATGAAAATGGTGAGTTAGGCAAAACCGAATGCTGGTATATCATTGATTGTAAAGAAGATGCCGACATGATTTTTGGCCATACTGCCAAAACAAAAGAGGGATTAATTCAACAAATCAATGACGGCAATTGGAATGAGCTGCTCCGTCGCGTGAAGATCAAGCCGGGGGACTTTTTCTATGTTCCAAGCGGAACGATCCATGCCTTATGTGAAGGTACGCTAGTGTTGGAAACCCAGCAGAGTTCGGATACTACTTATCGTGTTTATGATTACGACCGAAAAGATGCAGATGGGAACCTTCGGGAATTACATTTGGAAAAGGCGATTGAGGTAACGACTGTTCCACATCAAGCTGCCACTAGTGTGCCAAAGGTAGAAGAGCGAGAAAATGCTAGAATCACAACATTTGTGGAATCAGAATTTTTTACTGTTTATAAGTGGGAAATTAATGGTGAAACAACCTTTGCGTCAAACAATCAATATCTGCTTTTAAGTGTTATTAATGGGGATGGCAGTTTGCTTCACAATGGGGAAAAATATGAGTTAATGAAAGGTGCACATCTCATTCTTCCTGTTGGTTTTGGAGAATTTGTATTAGATGGAGATCTTGAATTAATGGTTTCACATACGTAAATAACATTATTTTAATATAACAAAAAAGCGTAAAGATCCTTTAATGGGATTTTTACGCTTTTTTCGGTTTGGTCAGCCAAATCAACGGTAGGTTAAACATCATCCTATAAAAAAGGACTGACTAAATGGTTACTTTAGACAGCCCTTAATTATCAATTAAGCAACATTAGAAATGATCTGATTACTTTCTAATAAGGCTCTTGATGCGTCATTAGCGGGATGGTAGCCCTTTTCAATTAGCTCTTTTATGTATATTTTATTGTAAACAAAGGAAAATACGATCCCTGTTACAAATGAACCGATTCCAAGAGTAAATGACCCAAGTACTGCCTCGATGATCAGCATGATAACAGCCCATTTTAAGTCTCCTCGGAACAATGCCGGTAAAAAGCCAAAGAAGAATGTAGTCCAGCTAAATCCTACCTTAACTTGCTTTGTAACTCCCCCAGAGTTTTTTAGTATAGCTTTCATATCGATAACCTCCTTTTTTAAACTGAATTATAATACTATACCAAAATATGAAAAAAGGGTAGATATTTTTACAAAATCCATAGATTCCTGATATGAACTTAATAGAGGATGACTGTGTGGCAATTTATTATTTAAATTCACAAATAAAAAAGTATCAAACATATTAGGGATTCCAGTGGCTTGAAAATTTTGTAGATTTTTGAACTTTTTTCTCGATTTATTTAATTTTTATGGTAAATTTGTTTTAGTAAAATAGTTACATTTTAGGGGGAAACAACATGAGTGATTTACAATCAAAACTTGGAGGCGGTCTTAATATACTCCAAGATTCCCTGCAGCAAGGGAAACAAAAGCTTCAGACAGCACAAGAAATCAGCCAATACAAAAAAGTGCTTAATGACCTTTCTGAAGCAAGAGCCAATTTATTGCTGAAGCTGGGTGAAGATACATATAGAAAAATTCGTTCTGGTGAGTTGCAGGATCAAACTCTTGGTGAATATTCCCAAGGGATTGCTGAGGTAGACCGCAAGATTTTTACCTCTCAAAAAACGTTAGAGCAGCTTAATCAAGCATCAAAAGAAGGGACATGTTCTAATTGCGGAAATTCAATAACTCCCGATGATAAATTCTGCGGTTCTTGCGGACAAAAGCAGGAAACCTACTCAGAATTAACCAATCAAGTAAATATGGTGACTTGTCCGACATGTGAGGAACAAATACCAGCTGATGCTAATTTCTGTGCCTGCTGCGGAAGTCGTCTTGTCTTGCAGGGGGTATAGGTCGAAATGTATTGTAAAAGTTGTGGCGCAGAGAATCTTCCATCAGCCAGTTATTGTGCTAATGATGGGACCTTTTTAACAAATACTAACGTAAAATTTCGTATGAAAGACCATAAAGTAAGCTTTTGCTCAAGTTGTGGTTCCAAAACAGAGGGAAGTTATAACTACTGTATAGAATGTGGAAACAATACCTCCCAGTACATAACCCTAAAAAGCTCCGAAGGGAAGCAAAGTCTACCAAAGGAATTTGGTGCAGTGACAAAGGTTGGTGCAGTGAATCTGCCTGCTATTAATATTGAATTCTTTAAGAAAATGTTACTGCCGGGTCTTCTAGCGATTTTAGTAGTATTTCTATTAAGCTTTTCTGTTATGAAACAATCTGAAAAGCTTTACGATAGCCTTGTAAGTAATAGTCTTAGTGAGTTTGATGTTAACAGCATGATTGAAGAGATTGAAGGATACACTGACTCAGACTTGCCAGACCTTAATAAAATCTATGGTTTTTCTGATATAGTCATGATGTCTAATCTGCAAAACCCTGTCATAACCCTAAAAGGTAATATATTTGGAAAAGTGACGGCAGAGGTGGAAGCTAAAAATGGGTTTATTATTTATTTACTCATACCGTTCCTTGGTCTATTTGGTGCGGGGATTTATGCAGGTCGCAAAAATAAAAATTCTGGAATAAACAGCCATCTTTCTAATGCGCTTGGCATCGGTGTTATATATGCAGTTGTTATGTCTATCTTCTCATTATTTGCTGGATTTTCTTATGATATAAACATTAGCAAAGTATCTTTTTCAATGGATAATGATTATTCCTTTTTTAAGACCCTATTCATGACCTTATTGTTCGGCTTTTTCTTTAGCTTTATTGGAAGTCTATTTTCTATTAATTTTCGAAAGGCAACCGGGCATTTGGCAGAATGGCTTCCTTCCGGAGAAGCGATCCATCAGGCAATTGTTATTCCATTTAGAGCAATCTTTGTTTTCACAGTTGGCCTATTTATTTATCTTTCAAGTAAATTAGCAGATTTTAAGGAAGGATTAGGAGACTGGTTAAATGGCACGCCGATAGAGCAACTACTGGATAAAAGCTATGCTCTGATTGCATCTTTATCCGTACAGTTGGGAAGCTTCTTCTGGAATCTACTTCACTTTTCACCGCTTACTTTATTGGTGAATGAGGAAGGTGAAAAAGGTTCCCTAGCATATGGAGTATTCTCAGGCTTGATTGCAACTGGCGAGGCAAAAGATGATTCAGATATTCTTGCATTTGATAGTTTGATTTCTTCAGCAGACTTTGATTTATATCTAAAAATTGCACTCATTATTCCTATTGCGTTATTCCTTTGGGCAGGATTTAAAATCGCCAAGCGTGATCAAATAGGGAAAAACTTAATTGTATTCAGTGTTGTCTATTCTATCATTATGATGATATTGGCTGCTTTTACAGACATCGGATTTGTTGTTTCCTCACATGCTATGGGGGAATCAACGAACATGGAAATGAACCTCGGTTTTGGAGCGGCAGGTACTTTTATGAAGAGTTTGCTATTTTCATTTGTATTTGCCTACTTAGGTACGTGGATTCATAAATTTACAGAAAAAGGTTGAAGGAGTAGAAAATAAAATGTCAGTTTGTCGAAATTGCGGACAACCGCTTACTCCGCAACAAGCATTTTGTAAGCATTGTGGTACAAAAAATGATATTGAGCCCCAGACAAGAGCGGTTGGGAAAAAAACAGTGACTCTTTCAGCACCGGTAAAATGGGGAATTATTTCTATATTGGTAGTAGTAGTTGGTCTGTTTTCTGCACATCTTTACCTATCCAATCAGTATAAGCCTGAAAAAGCAGTGCTGCGATTTGAAGATGCAGTGAAAGACAAAGATTATGCTTCATTGCACAAAATTTTGGAACAGGGTGGGACGGAAACCAGTTTAACGGATTCGGAGCTAAAAGGTTTTGTATCCTATTTAACAAAAAAGAATGATTTCAAAGCAACCGTAAAACAACTTCGTCAGGATGCGGCAGGTACCAAGCATTATAAACGGATCCACCCCATTACTGATGATTATGGAAATAAACTAGTGGTGCTCGTAAAAGGTCCGAAAAAGTTCTTTTTATATGATCAGTATTTTGTAAAGGCATATCCGTTTACTATTTCTGCAAGTAGTAATTTGGATCATACAAAAGTAACATTTAACAAGCAGACAAAAATGATTAAAGAAGCTGATGAAGCTGTCACTCTAGGAAAGGTATTACCTGGGAATCTTACACTTAATAGCGTATATAAGGGAGAATATACAACCTTAAACTCAAAGACAGACGTTGATTATTCAGAAGCTAGTAATAACAAAGTAAGAGTATCCATTTATCTTAAAGGTAAATTTATTACTATCTATTCAAACGGTGATCATGCAGATGTTTATGTAAATGGGAAAAAGACGGGGTTCAAAACTGGTACGGAAAAAGAATTTGGTCCTATCCCAACGAATGGAACGATGGAGATGTATGCAGTTCTCGATCGTGATGGTGGTTTGATAAAAAGTAATGTTGTTAAAATTGAAGATGAAGGTGAAATAGATCTGGAATTTAAGGAACTTGCCGAGGAAAAGCAACGAGCTGAGCAAAAAGAACGTAATATGGAAGCCTTGGCTATGTACGGATCCGATTCGACACCGAATGAGCAAATGCACAATTTCATGGAAGAGTTTATTGCCGCTTCAGTACGTGCATTTAATAACAGAGACTTCAGTCTTGTTTCTTCCTATCTTGCACCACAAGGATCAGGCTATTCCGCGACAGAAAAATACATTTCTCATTTAGAGGAAAAAGGAATCACTGAGGAGTTATTAAATCTCGAAATCCTCGATGTAACGACAACGGAAAAAGGATTTACTGTTAAAACAAGAGAAGAATACAATATTTATTATGAGGATGCTCCTGGCAAAAATACAATTTTTGAATCAACATATAATCTTGAAGCAACTGATTTTGGTCTAAGGGAACTTTCTTTGGAAAATACCAAACCAGTAAAGTCAGTTGCGCTTGAATCTGATACTGATTATGAATAATTCTTAAATAAACAGGTAATTAAGCCTAAAATCAATAAGTATTTTTACAAACTTGTTGATTTTAGGCTTTTTTGCATCTCATTTAAAATAATTGAATCTTATATGATACTAATCCATTTTTTTATTAAAAATCAATTCACTTCGGACTTCATCCATTCCCTAACCTTCTCTTTTGCTCCCATTCGCCAGTTCTTCACAGCCGAGATCGAAACGTTCTCAATCTTCGCTATCTCTCTGTCTGAGTAACCATTTATGAATCGTTGCAGTACCCACAGCCTTTGCTTCGGTGTCATGGTTTCGCAATAGGTTAATAGAATCTCTTTTTCAAAGGGGCAGACGGGGCAGGTTTCCTCAATGGTTTCCCAATACTCTTCTTTCGGACATACGGTGTGTTCAAGATCCTTATAAAGGCTATTTAACTCGGTAAGCATCCGGCCTCGGATAAAAGTATAGGCGTAGTTCGTGAAGCTGCCTTTCTCGGAATTAAACGAATTACTCGCTTCCCATAAGGCCACAAGCCCGTGCTGATAGAATTCATCCCGACGATTAAATATGTTTAATGTGTTGATGATCTTATGAATCATAGGTTCATACTGTTTTGCTAACTTTTCAAAACTTTCCAAAGGTGTTCCCCTTCAGGAAAGCGCGCTTTTCCATGTATTCCTAGGTGACTCCACCATATCGCGAACGAACGATTCAGGCGAATTTCCTTAAATCGCTTTTTTGCCGCTATTTAATGCAAAAATAACGTTTTTTGGCTACAAAAATCATTTTTCTCGCCAAAAAATGCACGAATTGCCCTTTTACTATCAAAGTGATAAATTTTATAATACTTCTATTCAAATGAATGGGGGATATCAATTGTCTTCGGCTATATGGAATACTAGAATTAAGACGAACTGTTTGCCAGCATAGGTGGGATAGGACGAAAGGGACACCGGTGCATTTCTGGCGAAACATCAATAGGTCCGAGGATATTGTAGTTAACTAGTTTATAAAAAAATAAGAAAAACTCGACAATAAGCCGAGTTTTTCTTATTTCTATTACTGGTCAATAGAATATTGATAATTAAGTAGTAACAGGTCCTATAATTTCTAAAACGTCCTCAAAAGGAACAGGTCTGCTATACAGATATCCTTGTTGGCGGAAACAACCCAGGTTATGTAAAAATTCCTTCTGATTTTTTTGTTCTACTCCCTCCGCAATCACATCCATTCTTAGGCTGTTTGCCATGGCTACAATCGTTCTCACAATGGCTTCTTGGTCAGAATTGGTATAGATATCTTTGACAAATGATTGATCTATTTTTAAGACTTTAATAGGAAGTCTTTTCAGATAACTTAAGGATGAGTAGCCCGTTCCAAAATCATCGAGAAGAACTTCGATTCCCATTTCTTCTAATTTTAATAGTTTTTGAGCTATGGCCTCCATGTTTTTCATCATGATACTTTCGGTAATTTCAATTTTTAAACAATGGGGATCAAAGTTTGTTTCCTTCAGGATCTTGATCAATTTGGTGATAAAATCATTAGATTCGAACTGAGGTGCAGAGACGTTGACGGAAATATACGTTTCAGGGTAGCCGTTCTCATGAATTTGTTTACCGTGTAAGCATGCCGTTCGCAGAACCCATTCACCGATGGGGATGATTTGTCCAGTTTGTTCCGCAATCGGAATAAACTCCGCAGGTGAAATGAAACCCATGGATGGATGGAACCAGCGAATTAACGCTTCAAATCCTGCGATCCTCCCTTTTTGTGTATTCATAATCGGTTGATAGTACAGTTGAAGTTCACTTTTATTGATGGCATTGACAAGACCATGGCCTAAGTCCACTAGCCTTGTTAAACTTTCGGTCATACCTTCTTGATAAAATTTATAATGATTAATTCCTTCTCTTTTCGCTTGATACATGGCAGTTGCCGCTTGTTTTAAAAGATGATCCGGTTTTCTTGAGTGTTCAGGATAAATGCTGATTCCTATGCTTGCTGTAATGGGATATTCACGGCCATGGATATAGAAGGGATTCGCAATGTTTTGCAGAAGATTTTTTGCTACGATTTCAACTTGAGAGAGATCGGTAATATTTTTAAGCAGGACATTAAATTCGTCTGCACCATGTCTGGAGACAAAATCACTTTGGCTCAATCCCCGTCTGATCCTCTTTGCAATCGTTTGAATAAGTTCATCACCATTTTTAAATCCAAGTGTTTCATTTACCAGCTTAAAATGATCGAGATCAATATGCAAAACAGCTATTTTCTTTTTCGTCTTCTTGACCTTCGTTATGGCATCTTTCAGTTTTGATTGCAGCATTCTCTTATTGGGTAATTTGGTTAAAGAATCGTAAAAAGCCATAAAATGCAATTGCTCTTCAGCTCGTTTTCGTTGACTGATATCAGTAGTGACACCATCCACACGCTCTACTTCTCCAGAATCATTGATGACAGGAATGGTTAGTTCGTGAATCCATTTCATGTCTCCCTTTGAATCAATAATTCGGTATTCGAATTTGATTGAATCTCCACCTAATAAAAGTTGATCCATTTTCTCCACCAATGCTTGATCGTGAGGATGGATGTTCTGTTTCCAAAGAAAAGGGTTCTCCAAATAGTCCTTTGGCGTATAACCATAGATTTTTTCACAAGCTTGAGACATTTGCAAAATCTGTTTGCTCTGAATATCTATTGACCATAAACATACATCAATACTATTAATGATATTTTGCAAGCTGCTTTGGTTATATACGGAATGATGCATGATTTTATTTTTCTCTGTCAACTGTTTAGCAAATCCCGCAATGCCCACTATTTCATTACTAATATGAATAGGAAATGTAATCATTTCTATTTCGATATAGTGACCATTTTTATGTCTTATGGATACCTGATAACTTTTTTGCCTGTCATTTAAAGATTCCATAATTGGTGATTCAGCTGTACCTATAGAATCTTCTTTTAGAATCGTGATAAAAGATTGCCGCAGAAGTTCGTTCCTCGAATAACCAGTTACGTCTAAGGCGGCTTCATTCAAAAGTATAAAATGACCGTTCAAATCAACAGCAAAACATGGATCCGGATTCTGTTCAAAAAGAGATTTATATATATCTTCCAATAGCGCCGGATCTTGGAGGCTATTAAACATTTTTGTATATTCATTCCTTCCTTTACAATTAGGACCAATCATATTATCGGGTAAAATTTTCTAATTTACTAGTAAAAAATGGAGGATGTTGATATTTTGTCATACATAATTCTATTTTTGGATAGATAGAAATATAGTAGAATTTGTCGAAAATTTTTTAGGAATATTCGACAACTTTCGCTATTTGTTCTTTATAAGATACAATATAATCATTATAAAGTAAAAAGTGGAAAAATGAGGGGGTTACCTCGATTGAAAATCAAATCTATTATTTGTTTTTTTCGAAAATACCATAAGTATGACTATTATTCTGGAACGTGTATCAGATGCGGAAAAGTGAAAAATCATTTTTAACAAAAAGCCTAACAAGGGCTTTTTTATTTTTTGTATTAAAAACAAGATATTAAGACAATAGCAGGAGAGTAATGGAGGATGTTATATTATGTCATGTCATACATAAACTATTTTTGATTTATAAAGAATTTTAACCAGAGTTGATGACATGAATCGAACAAGAATTTATCACAAGCTGAAATAAAGTAAAAAAGCACAATCATTCCGATTTCCCCCACTTAAAAGGGTAATCTGGAATATTGTGCTAGTTTTAAAAGGAAATCTCAAACCTTCAGGGAGTTAACTATTAATATCAACTAAATAATGAAGCAACAACGTAAACATTGAACACTGCACAATAGTGTAAATCAGGAATCCCAGCTTTCCATCTTTACTCACAATCTTCGGATAAGAAAGACTTAAGAAAAAGAGTGCTGCAATTGGAATCATGTATCTTCCTTGAACCCCGCCTATTATAGGTGCTCCCACGGGACTAAAGCCTACATAAAGAGCCGTATAGATTAGGAGAAAGACTATTGAGAAAATACCTAGAAAAATAAAGCGGTCTATATTTCGTACTGGGATTGAAATCTCCGTCTCTTCCTTTATGATTCCGAATAATAGGAGCATAAAGAGATACGAGAAAATTACAATAGAAGGTGCCTGGTATAGATAATTTGATGTGGCTTTTCCCAGCATCGAAATGACTAGCGTATTCCCTTCACTATATAAGGTATCAATAAAGTACTTAACGTAATATAGCGGATGAGTTAGGACAAATTTTACTTGATCACCTGGTGAAACTCCAGGATTAATTCTTAGGTCAGGTACAGACATGTTTTTCAAATTCATCAAATTCCAAATGACAAATGGAATCATACAGCCTATAAACAAGTAGGCGAATTTTTTTATATACTCTTTTTTACTCGAAAACTTTGAAGTAGGGATGATTAAAAATAAAAAGAGTATCGGAATGTATACAATTTTTGATAAGGCTATAAACAGCCCAATTAAAATGGCAGTAGCTATATGCTTCCTGTTTATTTGATTTACCTTCCCATAGGCTAAGTGAAGAATATAGGCAACAAATAGTAAAGCAGTTGCATCGGTTATTCCATCTGCAGACAGGGAAGCTGCTAGGATCAGTGGCGCCGGGATTAACGCCAAAGTAAAGAATAGTTTTCGTTTTACCGGAACTATTTTTAAAGCCATATAGACAATTGAGATATAGGCGATTAAATTAAATAATCGACCGAGATACATCATCGCTAATGGTGAATCGAAGATCAGCCTGCCCAACATCATCCCCAATGCCTGGGGAAAATAAATTAATGGAGGGTAGGAACTGGCATAATTCCGCGTGAAAACCCTGTGGTCGGAGTCCAGCTTTTTAGCAAACTCCTGCCTCACAAGTTCATATTTAAAGCCATCCTGATGAATAAATCGGACATCCTGTACCGTATCAACGAGGCTAATGGGTATATAGTTTCCTAGTCTTTGATCAACCGTCTGATTGGTAAATTTCCCTTCGGACACCTCAAAGGAACGAAAGTAATGTTCAATTTCGTCAAATTGATCGAAAGGAGGAATGATCAATGTAATGATAAGACCAAACGGGATCGCAATAATCAGAAATACCTTATGTAAATGATCTGAACATTTCCTGATTAGGACAACGGATCCTAAAAAGAGCAGAAGTAATGCTACCCCCACTAAAACAAAGGCTGTTTTACTAAGTAGGGGCTTATTCTCTACTTTCAGGACTTTAAAAAACAAATCCCCCGGTTGCTTTTTCCCGTTTATGGTGAGACTTCCATTCTTATAAGAGTCTTTTGCACTCCTCCAAAGGGTAACCGTATTCCCGCTCTGTAAGTGATGCCCCTCAAGACTTACGATATAACCTTTCCCTTTTGCTTGATGCACCGGTGGAAAGTCTATATAAAAGTTTTTGACATCAGGAAGCTTGGAAAGACTTAACTTCTGTCTGGAAATCACTTTTCCGCTTTTTTGTTCTTTTAACATAAAAAGGAGAGTTCCGTGATTTTTCCTGCCGTAGGTTCCGAACTGTAATTGAACCCGTGAAAATGTATTTTCTTCCACACGAAATGACTGGGATAACTTCATATTCCCAGTTAATTCTCCAAGAGTCATATCGTTTCTTTGTTGATTGACTACAAGGTGCTCAGATTCACGTTCGTGGATAAAAATACCTCTATTTTCATAGATATATAAAGAAGAAAAGAAAAAAACAATAGTGATTATCAGCCATGGCAGCCAGTAATCTTTGATTTCTGACTGAATCCATTGTTTGTAACCTGCCATGCTAGTAGAAATGCTCCTTTACTAGAGATTTTGCCATGATTTAACGGGTGATGAGATAGACCCCAAATAGAATCACACCTGTTCCAACCCATCTTGTAACAGGAATACTCTCTTTAAATAAAAAAAGGGCAATAAATATAGCAAACACATAGGCCAAACTTTGTATTGGATACAGAAAGCTTAGTGGCAGCTTAGAGAGTAGATACATCCAAATGCCTGTTGCAGCGATATAAAGAACAAAGCCTGCTAAAATAAACGGCGAAAAAAAGAATTGGAAGAACTTTTGAATGATATTTCCGTGCAGATGCAAGTTTTCAAGTCCAACCTTCCAAGAAGTCTGGCCCAATACCAAACAAAGAATATTAGCTAAAATAAGTATGTATTTCATGTATGTAACCTTCCGTCCATAGTTTCATTTGCCTGCATTTTTTCAATTTCCTTTTTTAAAATACCAACCTCCTGGACCACATGAGTTAATTTATTTGATAACTTGGATATGGTTAAGGTCAGACTAAAAATAAGAAAGAATTGAAAAACAAATGATAACAGGAAAATGGCATTTACAGGCTCCACAATACTAAGTGTGGAAGCAATAAATTCGGCAATTTTCGAAAATGATGCTAACAAGATATTCACAACACAAAAAAATAACCAAATTAATGAATATCGTAATTCTAGACGATACTTTCTAATCATATTAACAATGATAATGAATGTAATGATAGAAGCAATAAATAAAATGATTTGCAGTTGTGTAGTAATCATAATTCTCACCTAAAAGGATTCTAGTGGCCTACGTCAGCCCAATTTTTCTTAAATTATCAATAATGATGGCTAGGGAAACTTTAATCATGTAATAAATCGATCGTATAAAGTTAATACTGGACTCTCCGCCCTCGCGTTCATTCATCACGACGGGAACTTCTTTAATGGAATAATTATTCCGCAATAGATAAACGATGGATTCAGGTTCGGGATAGTCCGATGGATACCGGTTACTAAATAACGTGATGACTCGGCGATTGCAAGCTCTAAATCCTGAAGTAGGGTCGGTAATTTTCTTTTTTTGTAAAAAATAAATTAAGCGGCTGAAATAGTTGATGCCAATTCTTCTCATAAACGAAGATTGAAAGCCCGCTTTCTCTAAGTACCGGGATCCAATGATAAGGTCAGCTTCACCTTTTATAAGTGGATCAATTAGGGATTGAATATACAAAGGATTATGCTGTCCATCTCCATCTACCTGAATCGCAATATCATACCCATGCTTTTCAGCGTACTTATATCCTGTTTGCACAGCCCCGCCAATCCCTAGATTGGAGGGAAGATCTATGACGTTGAATCCGAAATCCCGACACATTTCTGAAGTATTATCAGTCGAGCAATCATTAATAACAATTACATCTACGTTCTTTATGTTACTGAAAAGTTCAGCTAAACGATGGATATTGGCGCCCTCATTAAAAGCAGGAACAATGGCCAGAACCTTCATGACAAAATAACTCCCTTTTAAAATAGTAATCTATCTCTATTTAATCCGCAGATGAAACTTTGTGTAAAAATTTGGAAATAATAATTAAACACTTTAAAATTATAACATAACGATACTATTCTTCAAATTATCGACATATAGTTCACAAATTGTTCACATTTTTGAAATAGTAAAAGATATCAATATATGAATATTTGAAACAAAGCAGATTGGGTGGATATGGGTTGGGTTTGGGTGAAAACATTTGGGTGACAGGCACCATCCGTGTACAATTGTCCGTCTGTGGTGGATAATCAGAAGTTGGTAGGGGGGCGGACATCCACATACTTAAAACCATTCTTAATTCCAAGTTGCTGTCATATTATAAACTAAAAAACTTGGATATAGGTGATGGGTATTTATCAGCAAATAATGGCGACGGTAGTTGGTAGTTTTCTTTTGGGTATAGGGGTTAATGGTTTTTTGATCCCGCATCATTTTATTGACGGCGGAATTTTGGGGCTGGCTTTGATCCTACATTACTTTTTGAATGTTCCGACGGGTTTTGCAATGGTGGGACTGAGCCTGCCTATTTGTTTATTAGCCTCAAAGAATGAAAGAACCTATTTCTTAAGTAGTTTATTTGGTTTGTTTTTATCGTCCATATTTATTGATGTTCTCGCACCTCTTCGTTACCAATTTCTTATTTCTCCGCTAACCAGTGCTATCATTGGGGGAATGGTCATTGGGATAGGTGTCGGGCTCATGCTGTATTATAAGACAAGCTCAGGAGGGACGGATCTGCTGGCTAAAATGATTTCAAAATCTCTCTCGTTGAATATCGCATGGATTATTATCTTCATCGATGGGTTGATTGTATTAGCTGGTCTTTCTGTGTTGAATTTGGATCGAATTTTTTATTCTTGTGTCGTGATCGTTGTTGGTGGGGTGACTACCTCTATGATTGAGGGGAGATAGAAGGCCATGTGAGGTCCAAAAGCCCTTAAAGGCTCAGTAGACATTAAATGGATGAAAGACAAGTACCTCATTTTTAATATTGGTATTGTAGCTGGGATGAAAGACATCATGCCTCTATTAGAAATGAAAACTGTCCTTCATAAGCTTGATGAAGGACACTATCATGATATATAACAAGTATTTTGTCTTTCATAGGCATGATGAAGGACACTGACATGGTTAGTAACAAGTCTTTAGTCTTTCAAAACTCAATTTGCCATAATGGCTTTTTACATGCAAAGATTTTCATTATATTTGGAACCAAATGATACATAATATTGCGACTAGCTTTATTGCATATAAAATCAATTTTGTTGACCTTAGTAATCCCAGTAAGAATTAGCGAAGAAAATCTTATGATTGATACCCCCGTTCACCACTCATTATAATAATAGTAGTTTAACAACTTTGGAATCGAGTGTGAAATAGAAATGGCCATTTTAAAAAATGACTGGTCTCCTTTGTTGGAAGGAGAGTTTGAAAAGCCGTATTATCAACGGCTAAGGGGAATTTTAAAAGAAGAGTATCAAACGAGAGTGATCTATCCGGAGCAATACGATATATTTAATGCCTTGCATCTTACTCCGTTTCATCAGACGAAGGTGGTCATTATCGGACAAGATCCGTATCATGGCCCGGGACAGGCTCATGGATTAAGCTTTTCTGTTAAACCAGGCGTGGGTATTCCGCCATCATTGCAAAATATTTATAAAGAACTGAAGGCGGATTTGGGATGCACGATCCCGAATAATGGGTACCTTGTAAAATGGGCCGAGCAAGGCGTACTGATGTTGAATGCGACATTAACGGTGCGTGCAGGGACACCGAATTCTCATAAAGACCTTGGGTGGGACCTGTTTACGGACAAAGTGATTGAAACCTTAAATCAGCGGGAAACACCGGTTGTGTTTATCCTTTGGGGGAATTTTGCTCAACAAAAAGAACAGTTGATTACCTCACCGCATCATTACATCATCAAATCTCCACACCCAAGTCCTTTTTCTGCCAATAGAGGGTTCTTTGGCAGCCGACCGTT
The DNA here is from genome assembly GCF_036962145.1 of Bacillus sp. JJ1764. NCBI lineage: Bacteria > Bacillati > Bacillota > Bacilli > Caryophanales > Bacillaceae > Bacillus > Bacillus sp. JJ1764. The sequence continues at coordinate 21,135 of NZ_JBALNY010000044.1, forward strand.
TTCCAGAACAAATGCGATTCTGCGGGAAATAGGGTTGGAGGAAATTGATTGGCAGATTCCTGATTTATAGAGGAACTTCGTTTTTTTTTAGACTATGTTAAAGAATACTGTTGATTTTAAACCATGTTGATTGGAGTGGAAGGCACGAAGACTCCTCGAAAATGCTATCGCATTTCCTTCGTGCGTGGGCGGATACAAGGATGAAAATCAATGTCCTGTGGGA
>NZ_JBALNY010000044.1:21382-30247 GCF_036962145.1 Bacillus sp. JJ1764
AGCGAAGTGCCTGGAACGGAAATCAACAGACTAGTTTAACATAGCCTTTTGAAAAAAGGTACCTGCCCACTATCACGGTCAGGTACCTTTCCATTTATATACAAGCTTTATATTCGCTCATAATATTGTTGATGATTGTTTGAACTGGTAGGATTTCTTTGATTTCATGGACTCTGGCTCCGGCAAAAACTAGACCATTCTCGCAATCTCCATTCATCGATGTGATCAAAGAATCAAGCGTACAGAAACGATAAGAACAATTTTTCAAGCAATCCATGCACTTTTTGATTTTCACCTTTTTGTCATCTGAAATAAGATCAATAAAATGGTTTTTAATGGCACGCCCCTGGAGACCAACCGTTGTTTTGACCAAAATGGTATCTTCCTTTTTGGCTTGTACATATTTTTCTTTAAACGTTAATGGGGCATCACATTCATCACTAGCGACGAATCTGGTTCCGATCTGTACTCCAGACGCTCCCGCGCGTAGGGCTCTCGCAACATCTTCCCCCGTCATGATTCCCCCAGCAGCAATGACCGGGATCGTCACAGCTTCCACCACTTCAGGCAAAATATCAAACAAAGGTCTATCTGTACCAAGGTGTCCGCCGGCCTCATGACCTTCCACCACAACGGCTGAAGCACCAAGACGTTCTGACAATCTAGCCAGTTTTGCGGAAGATACAATCGAAATAACGGGAATACCGGATTCTTTTCCCCAAGCATACATATCTCTAGAAATTCCAGCGCCTGATATGATGAAATCAACTTTTTCATCAATGGCTGCCTTCATTTTTTCAGCAAAGTCATTCATAGCGAAAAGAACGTTTACTCCAATATAGCCTGAATCCTTTATATTTTCCTTCGCTTTTCTTATATGTGATCGCATTTCATCAACGGAAATTCCAGTTCCTGATATAATCCCAATTCCCCCAGCATTTGCAACAGCAGAGGCAAGTCCGCTTAAAGAGATTCCTACACCCATACCACCCTGCATGATTGGTACCTTTGGCGTCATATGACCTATTTTTAATTGTGGAAAATTCAAGAAAAAAACCCCATTTCATTACGTTTTTTAAGTAAATCTAATATCAACCACTTTAAACAATAGGGTGTCTAAAAAATAGTGATGAATGTAATGGTCCAACCTCACAGATATAAATAAATTCCTGATTGCCACAAAATGTTCAAATTTAACGTTTTCAGGGAGAGGTCAATTTGTTGATGTTAAATAATATTTTCTGAAAATATTGAGCGTATTGACAATTCTAAAAATGACTGATAAGGTTATAAAAAAAATATTTCTTATCCAGAGAGGTAGAGGGACTGGCCCGATGAAACCTCAGCAACAGGTCTGCTTAAGATACTGTGCTAATTCCAGCGGGTGATTAACCTGATAGATAAGAGCGGTCCGTTTCTATTTGTCAGTGAAGCACTCATTTTTGAGTGCTTTTTGTTTTTTCTGGATAGCTAAAAAGGAGAGTATGAATGGAAAACAACAATGGGAGAGAATTTCAAAGGGAAATGAAAACGCGTCATATTGTCATGCTATCGCTTGGCGGTGTGATTGGAACTGGATTATTTTTAAGTTCGGGCTATACGATTCAACAGGCAGGTCCGTTTGGGACGATCTTATCCTATCTGATTGGTGCATTAGTGGTGTATCTAGTCATGCTTTGTTTGGGAGAGCTTTCTGTACATATGCCTGAAACGGGTGCCTTTCATACCTTTGCAGCTAAATACATCGGACCAGGAACAGGATATACGGTCGCCTGGTTGTATTGGTTAACGTGGACGGTTGCCTTAGGTTCTGAATTTACGGCTGCGGGAATGCTTATGCAAAGATGGTTTCCATCGGTCAATGTTTGGATCTGGAGTGCCTTTTTTGCCGTTTTAATTTTTATCATTAATGTATTAACGGTTAAATTTTTCGCTGAAACTGAATTCTGGTTCTCATCTATAAAGGTCATCGCCATTGTGGTCTTTATTATTTTAGGTGTAGCGGCGATGGTAGGCATTCTTCCCATGTCCCATTCAAACTCAGCACCTTTCTTTTCAAATTTGGTAAAAGGGGGCCTGTTTCCTAATGGTGCTTTTGCCATTCTCATGACCATGCTTGCGGTGAATTTTGCATTTTCAGGAACGGAATTAATCGGGATTGCAGCTGGAGAAACAGCGAATCCGCAAAAAACAATCCCGAAGGCCATTCGCACGACTTTATGGAGATTGATCCTCTTTTTTGTAGGAACCATCATTGTATTATCTGCGTTACTGCCTATGAACGATGCTGGCGTATTAGAGAGTCCGTTTGTTGCTGTTCTAGAACGTATAGGGGTGCCCTACTCTGCCGACATTATGAACTTTGTGATCTTAACAGCCATTTTATCTGCTGCCAATTCAGGACTGTATGCTTCCTCAAGAATGCTTTGGTCATTAGCTAATAAGAAGACCATTTCACCCATGTTTGCCAAAATGACTAAACAGGGTGTTCCCATCAATGGCGTTATTTTCAGTATGTTAGGCGGAGTTTTATCTTTGTTCTCTAGCATTGTTGCACCGGATACTGTGTACATTGTGCTAGTATCCATTTCCGGTCTGGCTGTGGTGGTTGTATGGATGAGTATTAGTGCCTCCCAGTACCTATTTCGCAGACAATTTTTAAAAGAAGGAAATTCAATAGAGGACTTGGTTTATCGTACGCCACTTTATCCGTTTGTTCCAATTTTGTCATTTGTCTTATGTCTTGCATCCTGTATTGGAATTGCATTTGATCCAACTCAACGAATAGCCTTATATTGTGGCATTCCATTTATACTGCTCTGCTACGGCAGCTACTATCTTACACAAAATCTAAAGAAAAGAGGCGCCCATTATGTCCAACAAAATCAACCCAATTGATGCCATTTTATCCCAACATTCTATTATGCTTCTAGATGGAGCCTTAGCGACAGAACTGGAGTCCCATGGATGTAATTTGGATGATCCCCTTTGGTCCGCACGTGTGTTACTTGAAAATCCTGAATTGATTTATCAGGTTCATTCTGATTATTTTCGTGCCGGGGCGGACTGTGCCATTACGGCAAGTTATCAGGCAACAATTGATGGTTTTTCCGCTCGTGGAATAGAAAAGAAGGAAGCTTTAGAATTAATGAAGCAAACTGTGCTGCTGGCAAGAAGGGCAAGAGATGATTTTTGGAAGGAAACTGCACAGCATAATCGGCCTAAGCCATTAGTGGCTGCATCTGTTGGACCATATGGAGCTTACCTAGCTGATGGTTCAGAGTATGTAGGAAATTACGGCGTAACAGATGAAAGATTAGTAGAATTCCACCGTCCTAGAATGGAAGCATTGATTGAAGCCGGAGCCGATTTAGTAGCATTTGAAACGATCCCTTCTTTACAAGAGGCGAAAGTGTTATCGTCCCTATTGCGAGAATTTCCAGAGGTATATGCATGGCTATCCTTTTCTTTGAAAAATGAAAAAGAAATTAGTGATGGTACTAAGCTTGCGGAGTGTGCACAGTATTTTGACGAGGACCAACAAATAGTTGCAATTGGTTTGAATTGTGCACCAGTAACCTATGTTACAAATGCCATTAAGGAGTTGCGCACGAACACGAAAAAGCATATTCTGGTATATCCAAATTCGGGAGAAACCTATAATCCGGTAACAAAAACTTGGCATGGCCAAGAATTATGTGGAAGGTTCGAACTGCAATCCGAAGAATGGTACAGAGCAGGAGCAAGGTTGATCGGAGGATGCTGCCGAACAACGCCCCATCACATTGAAGGACTTTCAAAAAAGTGGCGCTACTAAAAGCATGAATGTGTCTAATTTCATCGACATTTTTCGAGAATTGACAGGTATATCTCAATTAATCAAACGTTTGATTAAGACTGATATTTTTACAGAAAAGGAAACAAAAGCCTTGAATAGCAAGGCTTTTTTTATTTTAAAGGAGTGAAAAAATGGCAAAATAGGTGTAGTATTTTGTCTAAAATTTAGACTATTGTAAATATTTACATAAATAGATTGGTAGATTACAATTTTACATGTACTATTTTTTTAATAGAGATAAAGGGAGGCTAAATCGTGAAGAAGAGAGGAAAATTAAAGGTTTTCTCCAGCATTGCGGCAACAACCTTGGCAACATCGGCACTATTTTCTAGTTGTTTTGCAGTACCAAAGATTTCCCCTGTTGCAGCAAAGACGGCTTATACTGCAGAGTCAGCCACAATGGACATGAACATTATTGACCAGGACAGGCTGGCAAAAGCACTACAGAAAAGAGGACTTATTTCAAAGGATGCATCCAGTGAAGAAATCGCAAAGACTGTAAACGCTTACATTAAAAAGAAGCAGGGAGAAAAGCCGGGCAAGTCCGACAAAGTCCTAACAAAAGAGCAGCAGGAAATGGACAAAAAGGCAAAAGACTTTTTAACAAAGCAAAAGGACAAGCTGGTTGCCCAGCTTAATAAAGGCCACGAAAATTTCAAAAAGGGCAAGCCGAATGGTGAAGTGAAAGTAGACTCTGCCAAGCAGGCCTCGTATAACGGATCTGTCCGTGAGGATAAAGTGCTAGTTTTGCTAGTAGAATATGCAGACTTTAAACACAACAACATTGAGCAAGAACCAGGATATATGTACGCCAAAGATTTCAATCGCGATCATTATCAAAAAATGCTGTTTGGCAATGAAGATTTCACCTTATTCAATGGTGATAAGGTAAAAACATTTAAACAATATTACGAAGAGCAATCTGGCGGCAGCTATACCGTAACAGGCAACGTTTCTGATTGGTTAACAGTTCCAGGAAATGCTGCTGATTATGGCAGCGATGCCCCAGAGGGTGGCAACGATAACAAGCCGGGAACCAAGGGTCCTCGCGGTCTAGTAAAAGATGCCCTGAATGCGGCTGTAGCAAAAGGGATCAATTTAGCTGATTATGATAAATTGGATATCTATGACATTGATGGCGATGGAAATATTAACGAGCCAGACGGCTTGGTTGATCATCTGATGGTTCTTCATGCTGGTGTAGGTCAAGAAGCTGGCGGCGGAGCACTAGGTGACGATGCTATTTGGTCTCACCGCTGGGATCTAGGCGGTGTTTATTCCGTACCAAATACAAAAGCGGCGGTAGATTATTGGAAAGAAGGCAGAATGGCTGCGTACGACTACACCATCGAGCCTGAAGATGGAGCAGTTGGCGTATTTGCACACGAGTTTGGCCATGATTTAGGTCTTCCGGACGAATATGATACCCAGTATACCGGCCAAGGTGAGCCAGTTGCCTCATGGTCCATCATGAGTGGCGGCAGCTGGAACGGACACATTGCCGGCACCCAGCCACCAAGTTTTTCACCGCAAAACAAAGAGTTTTTCCAAAAAGTATTGGGCGGCAACTGGGCAAATATTACGGAAGTAGATTATAAAGATCTTGATCAAAACGGTCTAGCAGCTGTTTTAGACCAGAGTGTAACAAAATCCAAGAACCCTGGAATTGTGAAAGTAAACCTTCCTGAAAAGCAAATTCCAGGAATACCACCTAAATTTGGGGCCAAGTACTACTACAGTACAAAAGGGGATGACCTACATACTGTAATGGAAACCCCGAACTTTGATTTAACAAATGCAAGCCATGCAACGTTTGCTTACAAGGCGTTGTATGATGTGGAAACCAATTATGATTACGTAAATGTAACCGCTGTTGCATCTGACGGTACACAGAAAGTAGTGGATGTCATCGGTGATGAATCGGATGTAGTACGCGGAAACTCCGCTTTTGAGTCCACTAAAGGTCAATGGGTAGATAAATCTTATGACTTAAGCGAATTTGCCGGTAAGAAAGTAAAACTTGTTTTTGAATACGTAACAGATGGTGGACTGGCTCCAGATGGTTTTGCAATGGATAATTTGTCATTAACAGTAGATGGCAATGTTGCATTCTCCGATGATGCAGAGGGAACACCAAAAGTAGCATTGAACGGGTTTGAAGTATCTGACGGCTGGATCAAGAAACCACATTATTATTATCTAGAGTGGAGAAACTATTCTGGATCTGATGCGGCATTACAGTACTCCCGTGGGGTGAAATATAATACTGGTTTAGTAGTTTGGTATGGCGATGAAACGTATACCGACAACTGGACGGGCGTTCATCCGGGCGAAGGCTTCCTTGGTGTTGTGGATTCCCATCCTGAAGCGATCATGGGTAAATCTGTTACTGACGGTTCTCCAACCATTAAGCAAAGCACAAGATATCAGATTGCCGATGCTGCCTTCTCCTTAGACCAGACACCTGCATGGTATATTGAAAATGCAGTCCGTGGAATTTACGATTACAGAGGTCTTCCAGGCGTAAAAACGTTCGATGCCACGAAGGCATACACAAACACCGTTATTCCTGATGCCGGACGAATTGTTCCAGCACAGTATCCGCTTAAAATCCAAGTAATCGGTGAAGCAAAAGACAATTCTGCCGGTGCCGTTTGGATTCACAAATAAAATAACGCGTGCTTGATTGCAATACCACGCTAAAAACCCCTTTTCCTCGGAAAAGGGGTTATTATTTTCTCCCAGTTACATCGTGAAATAGGTGATGACCGATAAAAGAATGGAAGTAATCGACATAGCCAGAAGTGGTCGTAACGCCTTCGTGCGAAGGTTCTTCAGACTAACATTTAAACCTAATCCAATCATGGCCATCGTCAAGATAAAGGAAGTGAAGAAGGATACTCCATTTAGGATACTAGCTGAAATCGTGATCGCATGGCCAAGGACGTAGCTTCCGAACAGGCTCATAATCATGAATCCTATTAGAAACCAGGGGAATTCAATTTTTGTATCGGAATCAGATTCTCTATTTCCTCTACGCTTCATCCAATACATAAGAATAAAACTGAGTGGAACAAGTAAGAAGACACGGCCTAGTTTGGCTAACAAAGCAATTGCCAGGGCATTTGGTCCGGCAGGTGCTCCGGCCAGAGCTACGTGTGCAATTTCATGTAAACTTACCCCCGACCAAATACCGTATTGTAGAGCAGTTAAGGGGATAAACGGCCTTAAAATGGTATAGGCTGTGGCGAAAATGGTTCCAACCAATGCAATGATCCCTGCCCCCATTGCGGTATCTTCATCTTTTGCTTGCAAGATCGGTGAAACAGCGGCAATTGCTGCTGCACCACAGACACCTGTTCCAATTCCAAGTAGCAAGGATAAAGAAGAATCTGCTTTGAATAATTTTGCAAGGAATGTGGTAAGGAATATTGAAAAAACAATGGTTCCGACATCTCTTACAAGTAACCCCAATCCTTGATGTAAAACAACATGGATATTTAGTTTTAATCCAAAAAGAATAATTGCCAGTCTTAACAGTCTTTTGGCAGAAAATTGAACCCCTGTACGCAGTCGCTCCGGGTATCCCCATATTTGTCGATAAACAACTGCGATCAAAATGGCACAGGCAAGTTGCCCGACACGGTCTAGACCAGGCAGTTTGGACAATCCAAAACCAGCCAATGCAATAACAAAAGTAAAAATAATTCCTCCAAGCCAACTTTCTATTGTAGAATACCTCGGCTGTTTGCCTATCGTATGATGTTTAGCTACTGTATTCGTCATTTTATGATTTCCCTTCAAGATGATTTCCTGTGTCCATCATATGCCTCTTACAGTAATAAGTAAAATTAGTTATTATAATGATGATGATAAGTAAATGTTTATTATAAAACTTATTGAATATAAAGGAGGAGACGAAATGGACCAAGCCTTACATGTTTTTATTACAGTGGCAGAACAACAAAATTTCACACGTGCTGCTGAAATTCTCCATATGACACAGCCGGCAGTCAGCAGTTATATACAGAACTTAGAGAAGTCATTGAATATAAAATTATTAGAAAGAACGAATAAGTTTGTCAGGCTTAATAAAGCAGGAGAAATTGTTTATCATCACGCAAAGAATATTCTAGGTCTCTATACCAGGATGGAAAATTTGTTGGATGATCTAAAACATACAGCAAGTGGTACCCTGTCTATTGGCTCAAGCTATACCTATGGCGAATACATTCTCCCACATAAAATTGCAGCCTTACTTAAGACGTATCCGCAATTAAATCCAACTATCATGATAAGGAATTCGAATGAAATTATAGAATTGGTCTTACATCACCAAATTGACGTAGGGATCATAGAGGGAGAATTAAAAACAGAGAAACTAAAGATTATGCCATTTGCCTATGATCATTTATCCATCATAGCGGCACCGAGCCATTCTTTATTTAACAAAGACAAAATAAGCTCTTTTGATTTAAGCCAGGAGACGTGGCTCATTCGTGAGGAGGGTTCAGGGACAAGAGAAATGCAGGAAAAGGGCTTCCAACGATTGAATTTTTATCCCAAGAATGTTATGACCTTTGGCAGTACCCAAGTGATTAAGGAAGCCATTGAAGCTGGTTTAGGAATTTCTTTGCTCTCACACTCGGCTATTAAAAATGAATTGCAGCTGGGAAAGCTAAAGTTACTGGATATCGAAGGGTTTCCCATGACGAGGAATTTTTCACTTGTGACCCCAAATGTCAAATTCCAAACAAAAGCCACTGAGGTTTTTGTTGAATTATTGGTAGGTGAAGGGTTTAAAAGTTGAAGGTAGTGAATACCCTAGAAAAAAGTCTGATTAGGGATCAATAAAAACGTGTACTGGGTACGGAAAAAGTACCGCTGCATTTGCACACTGGTTAGGAAACCATACTTACGAATGGTTTCTTTTTTTTAATGGAGTAATCTTTTTCGAAATACTAATAGTACGAAAAAGCTAGAGTATGACTGAAGTCGAGGCACCTTCAGACAAGGCAGCGCAAAAA
>NZ_JBALNY010000045.1:0-13439 GCF_036962145.1 Bacillus sp. JJ1764
GGAAAGCGAAGCACCTGGCGCGGAAATCAACTGACAAGTTTAAAAGTGCCTAAAATAAATGTATACAAATCCTATTCCGTTTTTTATAATGGGAGTAACAAAAAATAATGAAAATAGGTGCTAAAATCCTCGAAAAGGGATTTTTGCTTAAAAGGGAAGTTTGGTAAAAAGCCAACGCGGTCCCGCCACTGTAAATGGGAGCGACCCACAAATTGTCACTATCGAATCGATGGGAAGACGTGGGGAGTGATGACCATAAGCCAGGAGACCTGCCTATTTGAATGCGCCAAATAACCTACGAGGATAGGGAGGTGTGGACGACTAGACTACTATTACATATGTGTTAGTAATTGAATCTAATCAGACCAACATCTCCATTTTGTGTGGAGATGTTTTTTATTTGGTGGCGTAAGGAAGACCTATTATTTTTTGTATAGTAAAAATGCAGGGGAGAGTATGAAATGAAGAAATTGTATTCACTATTATTTGTAGTACTATTAACATTAGGGGCTTTGGCTGGTTGTACAGGGGCAAAAGATCAAGTTAAAGAAGAGAAAAAATCCAGCGTGGAAAATAAATCAGAAAAGGTTTCCTTCCCAGTAACCATTAAAGATGCAGTGGATCAAAAGGTAGTTATTGATAAAAAGCCTAAAAAAATTGTTTCTTTAATTCCTAGTAACACGGAAATTACTTATGCATTAGGGCTTGGAAAGGAAGTTGTCGGCGTTTCAGATTTTGATAATTATCCAGAAGATACGGCTAAAAAAGAGAAAGTCGGCGGACAAGAAATTAATATTGAAAAAATTATTTCGTTAAAGCCTGACGTTGTTTTAGCACATGCATCTGGTGAACATAATTCAAAAGAAGGCCTTCAACAGCTGCGCGATGCAGGTATCAAGGTACTAGTTGTCAATGATGCGGAAAATTTTGAACAAGTGTATGATTCCATTAACATGATTGGTACTGCCACCGGAGAGAAAAAGAAAGCCGAAGAAATCGTTAAACATATGAAAGATAAGTTGGCGGAAATTAAAACAAAAGCTAAAGATATTAAAGAGAAGAAAAAAGTGTTAGTGGAAGTATCACCATCACCTGAAATTTATGCTCCTGGTAAAAATACGTTTATGAATGAAATGCTGAATTTGATTAATGCTGAAAATATTGCGGGCGACCAAGAGGGCTGGATTAAGATTGAAGAGGAAGCGATGATTAAACGTAATCCTGATGTGATTGTGACTACATATGGCTATTATGTTAAAAATCCAGCAGAGCAAGTGTTAACACAAAAAGGTTGGGAAAATGTTAATGCTGTGAAAAACAAGCAAGTTGTGGATGTCAATTCTGACAAAGTTACTCGTACGGGTCCAAGACTTGTTGAAGGAGTAGAGGATCTTGCCAAGGCTGTTTACCCGGAAGTATTTAAATAATCACTATATAGCCTTTTTAGTGGCAGGGATCTTTTTGATTCTTTCTATTTTATTTGGTATTTCGATTGGAACTGTTTCAGTTCCAATCTTTACTATTATTAAGATTATAGGTGCAAAGCTGTTTGGAGGAATCTCGACAAGTGGCATTGACCCCATGTATTCTAGTATTGTTTTCAACATTCGCTTACCTAGAGTGATTTTAGCTGGTCTTGTTGGTGCGTCACTAGCCATTGCCGGCGCTGCCTTCCAGGGCTTATTAAGAAACCCGTTGGCAGATCCATATACATTAGGTGTATCATCAGGGGCTTCCCTAGGTGCAGTCCTGACACTATTCCTCCAGATTTCACTTCCGCTAGTGGGGATGTTTACTTTACCCATTTTGAGTATTGTTTTTTCATTAATCACGATTTTTTTAGTCTTGTCATTTGCTAAAAAGATAGAACGTTCCATGAGAGTGGAAACCATCATTCTAACTGGAATTATCTTTAGCTCTTTTTTAGGAGCATTGATCTCTCTAATGGTCGCCTTAACGGGAGAGGAGCTAAGACAAATCATCGGTTGGCTTTTGGGAAGCGTTTCGATGCGAGGCTGGGAGTACATATATATCATTTTACCGTTTTTTATCATAGGCTCTGCCATTCTTTTATTCAATGCAAAAGAATTAAATGCCATGTCCTTTGGAGAAGAACGAGCTCATCACTTAGGTGTCAATGTCCAAAAAAGAAAGATGATTGTACTAATTTCAGGTTCTATCCTAACAGGGGCAGCAGTAGCGGTGTCAGGCACCATCGGGTTTGTCGGATTGGTGATTCCCCATTTATCAAGATTGTTGTGGGGACCAGATCATAAGTATCTTTTACCGCTTTGCATTTTGACAGGAAGCGGCTTTTTGATTATCGCGGACCTTATTTCAAGAACAATTATATCTCCAAGCGAGCTTCCGATTGGTGTTATTACCTCTTTAATTGGGGCTCCCATTTTTGCCCTTATCTTATTACAGAGGAAACGGAAGGAAAGAGGTGATGAATAGATGTTATCGGTTCAACATGTTTCCGGAGGATATGGAAATGAACTTGTCGTAAAAGATATTTCATTTGAAGTAAAAACAGGTGAATTATTTGGGATTTTGGGTCCTAACGGAAGCGGAAAAACCACTCTCCTTAAACTTCTTAGCGGCATACTGCCCGTCCGATCAGGCGATCTATTCATAAACGGGAAAAAACTGAAGGAATACACACAAAAACAGTTTGCAAAAAAAATTGCTGTATTATCACAACACTCTTCACATTCCTTTTCCTATTCTGTAAAAGAAACGGTTGCACTAGGGCGATACGCTCATCAAAAGGGTTTTTTTCAAAATTGGAGCAATCAGGATGAAGAAGTAGTACAATTAGTCATGAAGCAAGTGGGCATTTCAAATTTTCAGCATAAAGATATTAATGCTTTATCTGGGGGTGAAAAGCAAAGAGTATTTCTGGCACAGGCACTTGCTCAAGAGCCTGAGATTCTTTTGCTTGATGAACCGACGAATCATTTGGATTTATCTTATCAGAAAGAATTACTGGATTTATTAAAACAGTGGACTTTGGATCATAAATTAACAGTTATTTCGATTTTTCATGATTTAAATCTTGCGGGTTTATATTGTGATCGCTTNNGCTTATTACTGCTGGAAAAAGGAAGGATCAATAGTCTTCATATTCCGAATGAGGTTTTAAAAGAAGAACGAATTAAGGACGTTTATCGGACGCGTATCCAAAAGCAACCTCATCCAAAAGTAGCAGCGCCGCAAATGGTATTGTTGCCAAATGTGTATAATAATGGCCCCACTTATCATGTTACTGAGGATATGCTGCATGTATCCGATGACATTATTTCTTTAAAGTCACCAATCCCTTTGAAGACACTTTCATCTGGTGTAATCGGGTCAGGCGTGGGCTGGCATGATACGTTCGTGAACCGACATGTACATAAGGATTATAATTGCAGTAATCACATTCAAGAAATGACTGATTTTTTACTAGCGAGAGGATTTGAACCTTCGGATACAGTCGGAATGATGACAGCTGTAATCTTGGAAGATGTCGTTTATAAAAAACTAGATGGAGAAGGGTTTTCGATATTTCTCGTCGTCACTGCCGGAGTTGGAAATGCTGTTGATGCCGCACGGAGTCATCTTCATGAAGTTGAAAAGGTACCAGGCACTATTAATACTTGGATCTTTATCAATGGAGAACTGACGGATGAATCTTTTATTCAAAGTATTATGACGGCAACCGAAGCAAAGGTTAAGGCATTGCATGATTTAAAGATTGAAGATAATCGAACAGGAACTATTGCCACTGGTACTTCAACTGACAGTATTTTAGTCGCTGCTACACAAACGGGAAAAATGTTGGACTTTGCGGGGACGATCACTTCATTAGGGAAACTGGTTAGTAAAGCTGTTTACGAATGTACTACAGAAGCTATACAAAAATCTCAAAAAAGGAAACAAAAATGTTAGTTTATCATTTAGTTTCAATTAGCATTGCCTACATAGTCGATTTAGTTATTGGTGATCCACCAAAGTGGCCTCATCCAGTAAAATGGATGGGTTCACTGATCGCCTCTTTGGAAAAACGTTGGAACAACGGGTACGATAAAAAAACGAAAGGGGTTTTGATGCTCCTTTTTGTTTTGTTGACAGTCTTTTTTGTGGTCAGCTTAGTAACCTGGATGGCCTATGAAATTCATCCCGTTTTCGGGATTGCAGTGGAAAGTATCATCATATCGACGACCATTGCCCAAAAAAGTTTGCGGAACGCCTCTCTTGAGGTTTATCAACCGCTTATAAATGGAGATTTGGGTGAAGCTAGAACAAAACTATCCTATATTGTTGGCCGTGACACTGAGGAGCTTGATGAAGGTGAAATTGCCAGAGGGGCGATTGAAACGGTTGCGGAAAATACGAGTGATGGTGTTACGGCACCACTATTTTGGGCATTGATTGGCGGTGCACCGTTAGCAATGGTCTATCGTGCCACGAATACTTGTGATTCAATGGTTGGTTATCAGAATGAGAGATTTCAAGAATTTGGCTGGGCCTCTGCCAAATGGGATGATGTGATGAATTGGATTCCTAGCCGTCTAACTGGATTGGTCATGCTATTGGGAAATCGGCCGAAGATCCTCCATTATCGAAAAGCCTGGTCGATTTTGTTTAGAGATGCCAAAAAACACCCTAGCCCTAACAGCGGTTGGGGGGAAGCGGCTGTTGCTGTGATTTTGGGAATACAGCTTGGTGGGATTAATTACTATAAAGGTGTTATTTCCAATCGTGCAAAAATGGGGGAGCCCCTTCGGCCTATTGTGGCGGAGGATATCAAAAAAGCAAACATGATTTTACATAAAACAGTGTTTCTATTTTTACTTTTTCTTTGTATGGGAGGGATGATGATTGAACTGGCCAGTACATGGATCAAATCCACAATATCTTTTTAAAGCAATGGGCCTTCCATTGACTCAAGAGTATGTTGATTTTAGTGCAAACATTAATCCATTGGGCCCACCAAGTATTTTAAAGGAAAATTGGCCTCATTTTTACGATAAATTGATGGTATATCCTGACCCAAATACAGTAAAACTCAAAACCTTCATTTCTGAAAAAGAGAAACTGCCGGTTGAATCACTTCTGATTGGCAATGGCGGATCAGAGCTTATTCATCTTGTTTCTCGGTGGCTGACTGGGAAAACCGTTTTAATTGTGCAACCGACTTTTTCAGAATATGAAAGTGCCTGTCGCGCGAATCAATGCGAAATTCGCTACTTTTCATTAACGGGTCCTGAATTTAAATGGGAAATGAATAAGTTTCGTGAGAGTCTTGCGGGAGTTGACGCCCTGTTTTTTTGCAATCCTAATAATCCTACCGGTATCCACTATTCACAAGAACTCGTCTTAGAGATCATTAAGGTCTGTAATGAGGAACAATGTGTGGTGATCCTGGATGAAGCCTTCTACGATTTTGTCGTGGAATACGAGTCGATGCTTCCTTACATCCATCATTACCCGAATTTATTGATCCTTAGGTCAATGACGAAGATGTTTTCGATACCTGGTCTACGATTGGGATATTTAACTGCAAGTGAAAAAATGGTAAGAGAATTGCTGCCTCTGCAGCCGCATTGGAGTGTCAATACGGTTGCCCTGTTGGCTGGGGAGATTTGCCTTGGTGATCATGACTTTATTTTAAACACTCAGGAGTTTATCGCTATGGAGCGAAATCGGCTATTTGATTTTTTTCAACATCATAGGTTTCGCGTAACAAATTCAACTGTAAATTTTTATTTACTTAAGGATCCAACGGTAAAGAATCAATATGAAATGTTTGAATTCCTGGTGAAAAATGCCATCATTCCTCGCCATACCTTTAATTTTCCAGGTTTAGAAGGCAATTGGCTTCGATTTGCGATAAAAAGTAGAGAAGAAAATACAAAACTCATGGAGGTGTTAGCCCGATGGCGGACATCCCATCCCTTGTATTCATCAGCGGTGGAGTAAGAAGTGGGAAAAGCAGCTTTGCAGAGAAAAAGGCAGTTGAAATTCATAAAAAAACCGGCGCCCGTTTACATTATTTGGCCACAGGTATGCCATCTGATGAAGAAATGGTGCGGCGAATTGAAAAGCATCAACAGGATCGTATTACAGACGGATATCAGTGGATCACGATCGAGCAGCATACCAGAATTGAAAAAGCACTAGAATGGTTGGGTGTTCAAGATATTATTTTACTAGATTGCGTTACCACTCTATTAAATAATGAATGGTTTTCTACCTCTGCAGAAATGGAGGACACCTTTCTTTTAAACGTAAAAGAAACGATTGTGAAGGGCATTTCCAAGTTAAAGGAGCATGCCTTGACAGTTATAGTGGTCAGTAATGAGGTCTTAAATGATCTACCGTCTGAAAATGAGTTAGTGTTCAAGTATCAAAGAGTGTTAGGACATATTCATCAGGAACTAGTCAGGCTAGCTGATGAAGCTTATTTAGTTGAAAACGGAATCCCAATCAAAATGAAAGGGGAGAAAAGTCCAGCTGTGGATCAGAGATAAATGAAATTTATAAAAGGATTTTTAATTGGGCTGCAATTTTTTACTGCTATTCCAATTACCAAAGAATTACCAATCGATCAGATCCATTTAAAAAGGACCATTCAAGCTTTTCCACTGATCGGTTTATTTCAAGGAATTTTATACTCTTTGTTGTTTTTTGTAATGAGAGAATATACGCCGTTTTCCCATTTGGCAATGTCTTTTTTGTTATGGCTGGCGATGATTCTTCTGACTGGTGGGATTCACTTAGATGGTTGGATGGATGCGAGTGATGCTTTTTTCTCCTATCGAGATAAGGAAAAAAGACTAGAAATTATGAAAGACCCACGAACAGGTGCTTTTGGGGTTATTTCGATACTTATATTATTATCCAGCCGGTTCCTGTTTCTCTATGAGTTCACGATCACTAATCAGAACTCCGCTTATTTCCTTATCATGACTATTCCTTTTTTGGGCAAAACGATTATGGGGGTTATGTTGTTAACGGTTAAGTCAGCTAAGCAAGAAGGTCTGGGATACTTATTCCAATCTGCTGCGGGAGCTTCTGCCTTAACGATATACCCAGTTTATTTACTGGTTTATTTTATTGGCAGTTTGTTCTTTTTTAAACATATTTTATTTATGGGCATATTGATATTTTCAGCCGTTGTTTTCTGTCTATTTTGCCGCCGAAAAGCGATGAAATGGTTTGGAGGAATAACAGGTGATGTAATGGGGGCAACTGTGGAGGGGGCTGAATTATTCCTATGGATGATCGTGTGGTTATTACATTATTTCGTCATGGTATAACAGAAGCGAATGTACGAAGAGCCTACATGGGTTGGACAGATTCTCCTTTATGTCCGGTAGAACCAGTTCTAATGAACCTGAAGGAACATGACATTTATTTTTCAAGTGACTTACCAAGATGTACAGCCACCCTGAATTTGGTGTTCCCACAGGCACATCCTTATTTGTTGTCTGAATTAAGAGAGATGAATTTTGGCGATTGGGAAGGAAAGACGTATGAAGAATTAAAAGATGAACCCCGATATCAACAGTGGCTGACAGACCCAAGCATGTTCAGCCCTCCAAATGGCGAGTCTTATCAGCAATTTAGCGAAAGAGTTCAGGCTGGCTGGAAAAAGATAGTTCAAATGGTTTTAACACAACCATTTAAACGCTGTGCTGTCATGACGCATGGAGGAGTGATTCGATATTTGTTATCTGAATACGCTCCCGAATCTCAGGATTTTTGGAGTTGGCAAGTACTACATTCACAAGGGTTTGAATTGGCATTTAATCGAAACCAGCTAAGGAGGGGAGAACGATGCACTTTATTACAGGTGGTGCCTTTAACGGAAAAAAAGCTTGGGTAAAGAAAACGTATCATTTCACTAAAAAGGACCATTGGATCTCCGCATACGCAAATATCTCTCTGCCGTTAGATTTATCTAATGTGAGGGGGGACCTCCTTGTTATAGAAGGGCTCGAAATATGGATAAAACAATTAATCAAGAAATATGACAGTAGTAGTTGTCTGGAAAAATGGAGTGAGTGCTTGGATGTCTGGGACACTTGGGAAAAAGCAGACACATGCCGCCAATTGGTCGTTATTGGAACAGATATTTCAAAAGGAATTGTACCGATTGAAAAAGAACAGCGTTTGTGGAGAGATGTCACTGGATGGGCTTATCAAGATTTAGCAGCTAGATCAACCCAAGTGGAGTGGATTTGGTATGGTTTGAATCAAACCATTAAAACGGAGAGAAGGGATGAAAATAATGAAGAAAACTACACAAGTAAAATTTTTTAGTTGGTTGGCTGTATTTATAGCCTTATCGGCAGTAGGTGCCGCCATCAAGGTACCATCTCATGTTGGGAGTGTTGCCCTTGATTCTTTCCCTGCATTAGCGGCGGCTGCACTGATGGGCAGTGGTGCTGGTGCAATGGTGGCTGCATTGGGACATTTAGTTTCCGCTATGATCAGTGGTTTCCCTTTAGGCCCGATGCATTTGATTATTGCAGCAGAAATGGCCATCCTGGTATGGTTATTTGGTTTCATTTATCGAAAAAACAAAACGATTATTTCTGGCCTTATCTTTATCTTCGGAAATACGATTGTTGCACCACTACCATTTATTTTCTTAATAAGTAAAGCCTTTTTTATCTTGATGCTTCCATCGCTTTTTGTCGGGTCTCTCATAAACACAGTGATTACCTTAGTAGTGGTACCGCGGCTTGTGAGTGTAGTGAATCCCAAAATTAGTGAAGGAAAATAAACATGATGAGAAACGTCATTACGATCCCAAGTGAAAATGGAAATCCCCTTATTATTGCCAGTGATAACAGCGGGGCAATTGGACTGAAGAAACATGACCATGTTCAGGTATCCTATGAAATGGTTGCCTATTATTCTTTTCGCGTTGCAGCAATGGAGTGTATGGCAGCAGGAGGGAATATAAAGGCAGTAGTACTAAATAATTTTTGCGGTGATGACTCTTGGGAGGCGCTGGTTCGGGGGATTCGGAAAGGATTGTCTGAACTTGGGGTGAAAGATGCCGAGATAACTGGAAGTACAGAAAGCAATTTTTCGCTGCTTCAATCAGCTATTGGGGTAATCGTCATGGGGGAAGGAACGAAATCCAACGCAAGTGTAGGTGAGTTCACCAACGAGAAGAAATTGGCGGTAATTGGTCAACCATTAGTTGGGGATGAAGTAATAGCCCTTGAAAATCAAGTAGCACCTTTGCACATGTTTAAAGAAATATCTCGGTTACAGGATGTTGTAACTTGGCCGGTTGGATCAAAAGGGATTTTACATGAATTGAAAAGGATGTATCCTAATGGTGATTTTAACAAAGAAACTGCAGTAATCGATTTGGACATGGAGAAATCTTCAGGACCTGCAACTTGTTTTATTGTTCGTTATCCTGCAGATCAAGAAAGTGCAGTCACACAATTTGCAGGAGGCCACTTTCATAGCTTAAAGATACAAAAATAGCACGCCATAAAAGCGTGCTATTTTTGTTGGGCTTTGATTTTTTCGATTAAAGTGTTGATCGATTCTCCAACCTGATAAATAGCCTGATCCAATTTCTTTTTCCATTGTGGTGCATTTTCTTTTATCGTTGTGCCAATTTTTTTAGCATTTTCATTTAATTCCTTGCTAATTTCTGAAGCCTGATCGGATAAGCTTTTACCCGTATTTTGTTCACCTGCTAGTTGAGCATTAATCGATACCACATCAAAATTTTTCTTTGGCAGGTAGGAGGTAGAAGTTCTCATTATCTCCTTAAAGATCGGCACTACGTTAGAAGAGCTCGTGCTCGGCAAGTAATGCTGCCGGTCAGTCTGGTCATAGCCAATCCAAATGGCCGCAACAAGATTGGGGGTGTATCCAACCATCCACTGATCCTTTGTGCCTGTAACGCCTTCAAATGGAAGCTGTGTTGATCCTGTTTTTCCGGCAATTTGGACTCCAGGAATATGGGCCAGTTTTCCTGTACCTGTTTCAACCACATTCAAGAGCATGGAAGTCATCTCTTTAGCATTTTTTGCTGACGTGACTCTTGTCTCTGTTTCTTTCCTTTCCGCAATGACATTACCGGTTGGGCCAACAATTTTTGTAATGAAATGGCTGTCCATCCTTGTTCCACCGTTAGGAAACGCGGAGAATGCATCGGCCATTTGCAGTGGAGACACACCGGTACTCATGCCTCCAAGGGCAATCGCAAGGTTTTTATCGGCTTTTTCAACAGGAATTCCAAACCGGTTTAAAGACTCTATGCCTTTGTTTAGCCCAATTTTATCTAATAACCAGACGGCTGGAATATTTAGAGATTCTTCAAGTGCCTTATACATTTGCACCTTCCCAGAATAGTTTTTTGAGAAGTTTTCCGGCTTATAGGTACCAAAAGTAATCGATTCATCTACCAATTCGGAAGAATAAGAGTAGCCTTCATCAAGTGCCGGGGTATATACTACGAGCGGTTTAATCGATGAACCCGGCTGGGCTCTTAATTGAGTAGCCCGATTAAATCCGCGGAAAACCTGATTTCCACGGCCGCCGACTTCGGCCATGACGCCTCCTGTTGCAGGATTCAATAATACAGAGCCGCTCTGCACCAACTGATCTCCAGTTCCCCTAGGAAACAAGTATTTTTTTGCATAGGTTTGTTCTAAACCAGTTTGAAGATTTTGATCCAATTCTGTATAAATTCGATAACCTCTAGTTAAAATTTCATCCTGGGTTAAACCATACTTGGAAATCGCTTCATTCAAGACAGCATCCACATAGTATGGGTATTTTCTATCTACGAAGCTGCCGCCGCCATCCTCCAGCTTGATTTTTTCTTTCTTTGCTTCGTTATATTGGGATTTTGTAATCATCCCCAGTTCTTTCATTTTTGCTAGGACAACATTTCTTCGTTTCATGGCCAAATCATAGTTTTTGTACGGATCTAGATAATTTGGAGCATGAAGAAGGCCAGCAAGCATAGCTGCTTCACTTACTGAAACATCTTTTATATCTTTATTAAAATACTTTTTAGATGCATTACCGATTCCCCATGCACCGCTTCCGAAATACACTTGATTTAGGTACATTTGCAAAATTTCTTCTTTTGTATAAACTTTTTCAATCTTTACTGCTAAAAATAGCTCTTCGGCCTTACGTTTATAGGTTCGTTCGGGAGAGAGCAAAGCATTTTTCGTTAATTGTTGCGTTAATGTACTGCCTCCTCCGGTAATTCTTCCAGCAAATAGATTGCTGAAAAAGGCACGGGCAATTCCTTTGACGTCAAAACCATTATGGTCATAAAATCGTTCGTCTTCAATGGCGACTACTGCATTAGGAACATATTTTGGTAGTTCCTCGATTTTAATCCCTTGTGTCCGATTTGTCGCCACATTCGTTGCTTTTTGACCATCCTTATCATAAATGACTGTAGGTTGACTGAGGCCTTCTTTCAAAGATTGGACATTGGCTCTTGACGCAAGCCAGCCAAAGTATGAAATTGTTACAAGAGTAAAAAAGAGGATGAGTAATAATAGTATCTGAGTAATATGTTTTCGTTTCCAGAAACGTAGGAACATTTCTCGAAATGGATGCTGCTTGTCCATGGTATCTCCTTACCTTATCCATTAGTTTTGCTTCTAATATTATAATGATCTTTTTTGAAAAAGACCAATAAAAATCTTTTTTTATTTCCCTAATGATGACATTCGTGGACAACCATAGTTGATCCCATGCATACAATAGAGAAAGAATGAATCTAGGAAAGGAATGATACGATGATAAACTGGAAGGTCCGTTTTAAAAATCGGAACTGGGTGATTGCATTTATTTCACAGCTTTTTATCGTCGCTCAATTAGTTTTATCATGTTTAAATAGTTTAGGAGTGACTGATTTTCAACTGTCAAATGCGATGCAGGACTGGGTTATTACATTTGCAAATGCCATTTTCGTCCTATTATCCTTGTTGGGGATCATACAGGATCCGACAACGAAAGGCTATGGAGATAGTGAGCGGGCACTAAATTATAAGGACCCTAATTAATAGGTGCGAAAATCAGTTCCAGTTGGAGCTGATTTTTTTATTGTTGTAAAATTCTTTACATTTTTATAGAAAAATAGTTAACTAAAAAAGCACCCTCAAAATTGGGAGGTACTTACATATGTATAAATTCAAAACGTATATGAAACAGTTTCATCCTATTGTCTGGGTATTGTTAACCGGAACTATTTTAACCCGGGGATCTGCCTTTATGACGCTCCCGTTTCTGTCGATCTATTTATCTAGAAACATGGAAATGTCACCAATAATCATTGGATTAACGGTTGGAATGAGTCCATTAATGGGAACGATTGGCGGATTTATCGGTGGCCATTTATCAGATCGTTATGGGAGAAAGCCTATTATGTTGTTTTCATTGTTTGGCTTGGCTTTTGTATATTTTGGATTTATGATGGCCGATAGTCAAGGGTGGTTTATTCTTCTCAATGCTTTTAATGGATTATGTACCTCGTTTTTTGAACCCACATCTCAAGCATTGATGGCGGATCTCACCGAAAAGAACCATCGAATGAAGGTATATTCTCTGAGGTATACGGCGATTAATATTGGAGCCTCGGTTGGGCCGCTGATGGGAGCCTACTTAGCAAATAACTCTGCTAAACTATCCTTTGTGTTTACTGGTGGGACCTATTTGGTTTATGGAGGAGTCTTGATTATTTTATTGAAAAAATTAGTCATTACCCAAGAGGTCCCTAACAAGAAGAAGGTTTCATTAGTAGATGCATTGAACATTGTTAGGACTGACAAGGCCCTTCGTTTTTTACTTCTAGGGATTATCTTGATTAATCTTGGATATGTCCAAATGGATTCTAATTTTCCGCAATTTTTAGAGAATACTGTTGAAAATGGTGTGGTCATATTTTCTGTATTATTAACCATTAATGCTGTTATGGTGATCTTCTTGCAAATGCCTATTAGCCATTTAGCGGAAAAATATACGCATATGCAAGGGATGGTAGTTGGATCCATTTTCATGACGATTGGATTGATTGGTTTTGGATTTGTAAATGGGTGGATCACCGCCATAGCGGCAATTGTTTTTTTAACTTTTGGTGAAATTCTCATTTTCCCTGCCAATAACATGATGCTGGATCAGCTGGCACCTGAGCATTTAAGGGGCACTTATTTTGGTGCTGGTCAATTTCGTAAAATTGGAGATTTCATTGGCCCGATTATAGGTGGTTTTTTCATGAAGGAATTTCATGGGGGAGTTATGTTCTGGACCATTGCATTGATTACTTTTTCGAGCATTATCTTTTTTAAAGCTGGAAATCATACTTTTATTAAAATGAAAGCAACAAATAAGGAAAAAGTTGTATAGAAATATTTCCATAAATAACCAATTTTCAGTGAATTTCTGGT
>NZ_JBALNY010000045.1:13491-39857 GCF_036962145.1 Bacillus sp. JJ1764
CTATTTATATGGAAAAAGTGAAGAATTATTTAATAAATGGAGGAGTAGAATAAGCCGTTGTTCACAGATTTTGAAACGAAAACATGAAAAAGATGTAAACATGTAAAGGCTCCGGGGACGGGGCCTTTTTAATTGGGTTTTTTTTGGACATCACTTTGCTTTTTTTTTATAAAGCCAACTACTGCTTTAACAATAAAATAAAGGGCAAAAAGGATCAGGGTGATTAACTCTGTTTCTTCAGTAACTTTAAAAGGTTTGTACTCTTTATGTAAAACCTCCAGCAGGTTTCCATACATAACATAATCTATTGAAATGATAAGGACTAATAATGACGCTGTTAAAAGGCCGATAATTAAGATTGTTTTCACCGATTCCACCCTTTTATATAAAATAATCCAATTTTTTTTATCGTTCCCTTATCATGGATAAAACATGCTTAGGTGGATAACATAACCATTAATAAATAAGCTTTCCAAGTGGGGCGGTAAACATGTCAATTTTATCAAAATGGTTGAAAAAACAACCGAAAAAGCAGAATGACAATTATCGTCAATGGCTGGATCCATACAAACCTAAAGATTTAATGTTTCAACGAGATTATCAGGAGAATCTATCCCGTATAAGAGGAGAACTTGGAAATAGTGTTGATTTAACCATTCGTGAAGTGAAAATTGGCGGAACTCCAGGGGCACTGATTTATATAGATGGTTTGGTCGACGGTAAAGGTATAAGTGACTATCTTTTGGAAATGATTATGGAGCCCAAGCCATTAGTTCAAGAAACAGATTTTTTTCAATTGGTCATAGATAAAATAGTTGCGATTGGATCAATCAAAACCATAGAAAAATGGGATGACATGTATCATTGGTTGTTATCAGGCTGCACCATTATTTTTCTTGAAGGATACAACAAGGCCATTAGCTGTGAAACCAGAGGTGGGGAATTACGTGCAATATCCGAACCCACACAACAGTTATCGATTCGCGGACCAAAGGATTCTTTTACAGAAACCATTAGGACCAATACAGCTTTAATAAGAAGACGCATCAAAAGTCCGAACCTTTGGATTGAACCTCTAAAAATCGGTACCGTCACAGAGACGGATGTTGCCATCATGTATATAAAAGGAATTGTTAATGAAAAAATTGTTGAGGAAGTGAAGGAGCGTTTAAAAAGAATAAATATAGACGCCATTCTGGATTCTGGTTATGTGGAACAATTTATTGAGGATAAAACGTTTACCTCCTTTCCAACGACCTATCATACAGAACGGCCTGACGTGGTTACATCTCAACTGGTAGAAGGCCGAGTGGCCATTGTTGTAGATGGAAGTCCGTTTGTACTAACGGTACCGGCTTTATTTGTGCAATTTTTTCAGGCACCGGATGATTACTATTCCAGGTTTGATCTATCAACAAGTATTCGATTATTAAGGATTCTGGCGTTTTTAATTGCCTTAATTGGACCATCTATCTATATTGCCGCCACAACCTTTCATCAGGAAATGATTCCAACAACCTTGGCGATTGCGATTGCCGCCCAACGAGAAAACGTCCCATTCCCAGCCTTTGTCGAAGCTTTAGGAATGGAAATTGTTTTTGAGATTTTACGTGAAGCAGGTTTGCGGCTTCCAAGGGCCGTTGGACAGGCTGTCTCTATTGTTGGAGCACTTGTAATCGGTCAGGCTGCTGTTCAGGCCAGCATTATTTCACCGGTAATGGTTATTGTCGTGTCGATCACGGCCATCGCCAATTTTTCAACACCTGTTTTTGCTATGGCGATTTCGGCAAGATTGCTCCGGTTTGCCTTAATGGTTCTTGCCGCTTTTATCGGCTTCTATGGAATAATGATCGGATTGATCTTGATGGCCCTACATTTATGTTCTTTGCGTTCATTTGGAGTTCCTTACATGTCTCCATTAGCTCCTTTTGATCCGGAAAATCAACAGGATGTCTTTATTCGCTTTCCACTATGGGGATTTAAGGCAAGGCCTAAAAATATTAGTAAAGGAAACATAGTTAGAACCGGCAGCAATCAAAAGCCTGAACCTCCACAGCAAAACGGAGGAAATCAATCATGAAAAAAACAATTGCTCTATTTTTCATAATCTTCACTGTGATCCCTTTATTAGAAGGGTGCTGGAACCATCGGGAATTGACAGATTTGGCTTTTGTTACGGCAATGGGAATAGACAAAGGAACCAAAGAAAGGTATGAAATGTCCCTTCAGATTGTTGTCCCTTCGAATGTAGCCTCCGGTCAAACTGGTGGTGGCAGCCAAGGTCCTCCCGTCGTGGTCTACCGCAGTTCGGGTAATAATTTGACTGAAGCAAGCAGAAAACTCTCAAAAATTATTTCAAGGAGAATTTACTACTCCCATACAAATCTTTTGATCATTAGTGAGGAAGTTGCTAGAGAAGGAATTTTGAATTTATTAGATGCATTGGATCGGGATTCTGAATTTCGAACCACGACAGAAGTAATCATATCCAAGAACACTAAAGCGAAGGATATCATTTCTACTCTTACAAATCTCGATAAGCTTCCCGTTAATAAATTTACAAAGACAATAGAAGGTACGGAAGCCATTCTGGGTGAGAATATTAAAATGAGTATTGATGATATCATTTCTACCATTGTAAGTGATGGGAAAGAGCCACTCATTAACGGTTTTACGTTGACCGGCAAAACAAAAAAAGGATCGTCGCCGGACAATATTAATAATACCATTCCACCTGCTATCATTACGGCTAGCGGAATGGCCATAATGAAAAATGGTAAATTAGTCGGATGGTTAAATAATGATAATGCCAAAGGGGTCGTTTGGGTTATGAATAAAATGAAAGGAACCTATATAGATTTCAATTTAAAAGGAAAAAAAGATGCCGTGAGTATGACACCCTATTTATCAGATACAAAAGTGTCGGTTAAAATGGTCAACGGAAAACCGTTCATGGAGATTTCGGTACAAACATTATGTAAACTTAGTGAAATGAATACTTCCTTCGATATCACTAAAATCGAGAGTGTCGAATCCCTCGAAAAAAAAACAGCTGTAATAATAAAAAAAGATATTGAAGAATCCATTCGATACGCGCAGTCATATAAGGCCGATATTTTCGGTTTTGGCGATTCCGTCCATCGATCTTATCCTAATTATTGGAAAAAAACAAAAGGGAACTGGGATGAACAATTTGCAAACTTAGGTTTTAGTGTAAAGGTCGAGGCAATCTATCGTGAAATTGGAATTCGCAATAATCCATTTTGGATGAATATGGATAAGTAAAGAAGGAGGGAAGTGATGGAAAAAGCAAAAATTAGTGCGAAGCAGTTATTTGTCATCGTCGTTTTGTTTGAAATGGGTACGGCAATATTAGTGGGGTTTCCTACTCAATTAAAGCAGGACGCCTGGATTCCAATTCCGTTGGGGATGGCTGGAGGCGTTTTGCTCTGCCTGGTCTACCATCGTTTATTTACATTTTATCCGGATCTTCCCCTAACAGGCTATGTTCAAAAGATTGTCGGTAAGTGGGTTGGCAAAGTGATTGCCTTTTTATATATTATTTACTACACGTACCTTGCATCAAGAATTTTACGGGATTTCGGTGAACTGCTAACTTCAACAATCTACACTCAAACACCACTTTTTTTTCTAATGACCATTCTTATCCTTACATCATCCTATGCAATCCATAAAGGGTTTGAGGTGATTGCAAGGGTAGGGGAACTCTTTTTTGCTGTTATTTATTTTATGGCGATTGTTGGTTTCTTTCTAATAATATTTTCTGGATTAATTCATATGGAAAATCTTAAACCGATGTTTGAAAATGATTGGAAGGCTATTTTTAAAGCAACGCTAACACAAACATTAACCTTTCCTTTTGGTGAAATGGTAGTCTTTACAATGTTGCTTCCTTATGTAAATAAGCCGGAAAAAACAAGATATGTTGGTATTTTTGGAATGGTGTTAAGCGGGGTTAATTTTACAATTGCCGCGATCGTTAATATTGCTACTCTTGGTACGGACCTGTTTATGCGCTCACCGTATCCATTGCTTTCAACAGTCAGTAAAATACAACTTGCTAATTTTATTGAACGGCTGGATGTTTTATTTATGCTCTACTTGATGATCGCAGGTTTTATAAAAGTAACGGTTTTTTATTATGCTGCAGTGATTGGGGCAGCAGATGTTTTTAAGTTGAAAAGCTATCGCCAAATTTGCTTTCCATTTGCCATTCTAATTTTATTGACTGCAGTAATTATTGCTCCAAACTATACTGAACACATTCAAGAAGGTTTGAAAGTGGTTCCCATATATTTGCATTGGCCGTTTCAAATCCTAATACCATGTACATTATTATTGATTGCTGTAATAAGAAATCGTTTCACAGCAAAAAAGAAAAGTTCTACAGAGGAATACTCACAATAAAGCCCTCATTTTAGAGAAAATGAGGGCATAATTACATTACGATGTTATATTCTGAGATATTGGCAATTGAACTTTAACCGTTGTGCCATGATTTTTTTGACTCTCTACTACTATGGTCCCGTGATGAGACTGAACAATTTTGTAACTGACTGTCAGTCCTAAACCAGTACCTTTTTCTTTTGAGGAATAGAATGGTTCACCGATTCTTTTTAATCTTTCTTTAGATATTCCACAACCGTTGTCACGGATTGTGATAGAAGCCATGGCAGACGTTTCTAGTCGTTCAAGGGTAAGAAAGACAGTGCCGCCATTTTGTGAGGCTTCAATTCCATTTTTTATGATATTAATAAATAATTGTTTGAATTGATTAGGCTCGCATTCGATTTCGAGATCAATTTCTGGAAAATCATAGTGAATTTGAACATTATATAGACTAGCTTCCGTATTTAATAAGGAAATAACATCGTGAAGAAGCTTTTGGACGGAAGCTTGGGTGAATTTCATATGCTGGGGCTTTGCCAGTAGCAAAAGTTCTCCAACAATGTGATTAATCCGATTTAATTCGTCTAACATGATTTCATAATAAAATTGATGACGGGTATCTTCGGTCTGCAATAGCTGGACAAAACCTTTCAGAGAGGTTAACGGGTTGCGAATTTCGTGCGCCACACTTGCTGAAAGCTCACCAACAACGGACAACTTCTCCGTTCTTCTGAGTCTCTCTTCGGTATCCCTAATGGATGTAATATCTTTTGCGTACCCAATAATCCCGGTTATATTGCCATTAATATTAATAGGTTGAGCCGTGCATTGAAGGATAATCATTTTACCATGAACATCTGGGATCGAGATTTCATAATTTGCGGGTTTCTGCTCTTGAACAACTGAACTGATAAATTTGTGCAAATAGCGTGAGTCTTTTTTAGATAAAAGAGAGGATACATTTTTCCCAATTAAATCACTATGTTTATATCCGGTATTGATTTCAAAGTGAGGATTTAGATTGGTGATGTTTCCTTCTAAATCCATCATATAAACGATATCAGGGCTGTAGTCAAATAAAGATTTGTACCGTTGTTGACTTTCCGTCAGGCGTTTTTCCATTTCAATTTTTTCAGTAATATCACGTCCGATAATAACTAAACCTTCTCTGCTGCCATCAGGATAAAAAAGGGGGACCTTAATGGTATCAAATGTCTTAGTAGTACCGTCCTCCATCAACAGGACTTCCTCAATTCGCGTAATTTTACGATTTTGCCATGCTTCCTCATCCGACTTTTCACAACATCTTAATGCCTCGCCATAGAACTCAGAAAACTGGGCTAACTCCGAATCCTTTTTTTTGCGATAATCCACATGTTCAAGCTTAAATAATCGGAGCCCAAATTCGTTGGCCTCTATCCATTTGCCTTCGTGATCTTTAAAAATGACAAAGTCAACCATGGAATTAATTAAGGTCGATAGGCGATTTTGATCTTCTCTGGATTCTTGTAATTGTTTGTTCTTATTATTGATAAAATAAATAAAAGCTGCTGTTACCACTACATAGAATATTTCTTTAGATCTTTCTACGAGTGGAATGAATGTCGGGGGTATAAATTGATGTGTCAGAAAGTTAGTTCCAAAAATCCAAATAATACTTGTAATACAGTAGATAAGGACTAATTTAATTTTTTGCATGAAATACTCCGATTCCTTCTTGTTAGTTAGTATTTTTGTATAAAACGGAGAAATGATAAAGAATAATGATCTTGTTGGACTATAAACGAACTAAGAAACCCGTTTGCCCATAATAAGTAGATCTCTTTCTATGCCATCCAGCTCGGCAATGTTAGGAAGGTGGGCCCATTTTTCAAATCCAAATGTTGAAAAAAGCTTTACACTTGGTACGTTGTGGGCAAAAATAAATCCCAATAATGTTTTGATGTTTAAACCCGGGCAGGCATCAATGGCTAATTGAATCAAATATTTACCCAATTTTTTACCACGATAATCCGGGTGAATATAAATACTAATTTCAGCGGTACCGTTGTAGGCAGGTCGACCGTAAAACGATTGAAAACTAAGCCAAGCACAGATGACACCTTGATCAATTACTACCCATAATGGTCGGAACGAAGAAGAATGCTCGTGAAACCATTGCAATCGGCTTTCCACCGTTACAGGCTCCAAATCGGCCGTTACCATTCTGCCTGATATAGTAGAGTTATATATATTAACGATAGCGGGTAGGTCATCTAAACTTGCATCCCTGATGGTAAAATCAGCAAACATAATCAACACTCCTGACTTACATAACTAGATTAATGTTAATCCTTCCTAACAGTAAAATCAATATGGGGGAATATGTTAATTTTAGTAGGTAACATATAAACATGGAAAAAGCCTTTCCCCGTTCGAAAAACGAGAAAAGGCTTTCCATCCGAAGGATCAAAAATGATACTTCGCCTCGTTTCAGTTGCCTGACATTACCAACGGTGTGCTTTGGCATTACTCCTTAAGATGATGGTGTTTTGCGACACTTGCGTCTGGCCATTCACCTGGGACTTCTGGCGCTTGGGCCTTGTCCAGGTATGGTGGAATAGCTCTGATTGGGAATCTAAACGCTCTCTGTAGCTCATCAAATCACCTCATTTTAGGATTTGAAACGATGATATCCCAATGGAATATCATTATTATCTTTTGTTAATTTGTTAAAAAATAGTCAACTGAAAAAAGATTAAAAAAGGCTAAATAAAACCCCTTTTGAAAACGCTTCACAAACCTTAATAAAAAGTTCACATGCACAGTAAAGAATATGAGTTAAAATAATAAAGTAAAAGATATATGTGAATATTATCACAATAATAATGTTGCTTATTCTTATTTTGATAAGGCAGAAGGGTAAAGAGGCGAACATGATGGTACATTTATCTGTAAGTGCATTGCTTATTCGATTTATATTAGGAGGTTTTGCTGTAGTTGCCTGCACAATTGTCGCAAAAAAATTGGGTGAAAAAACAGGAGGTATCTTTGCGGCATTTCCGGCCGTATATCTTGCAGCTCTATTAACAATCGGATTGGATTTTCACGGTGGACAGTTAATCTCTCAATCCATAATCCTATCCAAAGGAGCTATTTTCGGAATGGCCATAAATATTTTAGTTGCCGTGCTTGCCGGCTATTTATTGCCAAGAATGGGCTGGAAAAAAGGAATTATAAATGCAATGGCCTGTTGGCTTGTCGTTTCCAGTGTGGTCGTATTTATTACTTCATATATGCTTTAAAAGGGTGATTCATAATGAATAAACAGGATTTATTGATGAGATTTATTTTAGGTGGAACGGCTGTTTCTTTAAGCTATTTAATAACTGTCATTTCACCCTGGAAAATACTTGCCGGTATCTTTGCGGCGTTTCCTGCGGTTATGCTTACTGCAATTATTATGGTTGGGATCGGTTCTGGAACCAAAAAGGCAACGAATATTGCCAAAGGATCAGTTTACGGAATGATTGGCGGAATCATTTGTGTAACAACTGTTCTTGTAACATTGCAATCTACTGATAACTGGATATTTAGTATAACATTGGGTCTGATCATCTGGCTGTGCAGTTCTATCGCCATATCCAGTTTAAAAGAACGGACAGCCCGAAAAATGATGAAACAGGCAAAATCTATTTAACAGATGCAAAAATCCTTTGAACCCAATCAAAGGATTTTTTTATTTTTGACTTGTTTTTTCTGAAATTTCCGAATAAAATAGAATTAACATACTAACCGGTAGGTATGTGAAGAGAGAAACGAGCATATAGTAGAAATGTCCACAAAAAACTAGTTTGAGAGTTCATGAATGGAGGGAAAAGGATGGATTTACGTTTAACTGACGAGCAAAAAATGGTCCAACAAACGATTAGAAAATTTGTTGAGAAGGAATTAATCCCGCTGGAAAATGATGTGTTAAGAAATGAACGTGAAGGAAAGCCCAGCCTGCCGCCAGGTAAATTAAAGGAACTCCAATTAAAGGCAAAGGAAGCCGGCTTCTGGGGGATTAATACACCTGAAGAATACGGTGGTGCCAACCTCGGCCAAATGATGATGGCCATTGTCTACATGGAAATCTCAAAAACGTTTGTCCCATTCGCATTCGGGGGCTCCGCAGATAATATCCTCTATTATGGTAATGAAGAACAAAAGAAAAAATACTTAATTCCTACAATAAATGGTGAAAAAAAATCATGTTTTGCAATGACTGAGCCTGGTGCCGGTTCTGATACGCAGAATATCAAAATGACAGCTGTTAAAGATGGCAATGAATGGGTGCTGAATGGTGAAAAAACATTCATTACCGGTGGAAATGAAGCCGACTTTGTTATGGCGATCGCGATTACTGATAAAGAAATGCATCAAAAAACAAAAGGACGGGAAGGGGTAACCTGCTTTATCGTCGACCGTGATATGGGCTGGAAATCAGAGTATATACATACCATGGGAGAATGGGGTCCAGCCGGTCTTGTCTTTGATAACGTCCGTGTGCCGGAAGAGAACATCCTTGGTGAGCTTCACAAAGGGTATAACCTCGGCCTGGAATGGATTGGATTTGCCAGATGGATAGTTGGAGCAAGAGCTGTTGGAACTGCTGAACGGTTATTACAAATGGCGATTGATTACGCAAAGGAACGTGTGACATTTGGGAAACCAATTGCAGAAAGACAGGCGATCCAATGGATGATTGCCGACAGCGCTGTAGATATTGAAGCTGCCAGATGGCTGGTACTAAATGCCGCCTTTACACTCGACCAAGGTGAGGACAATCGTCATTTAGCATCAATGGCCAAATTATATGGCGCGAATATGGGGAACCGAGTGGTTGATAAGGTTCTACAGGTACACGGTGGTATGGGGTATACACGAGAATTGCCGATTGAGCGCTGGTACCGTGAAGCAAGACTATGGCGTATTTATGATGGTACAGATGAAATCCAGAGAATGATCATTTCTCGTAATCTAATTAAGGGTCATGTGAAAGTTGGTCAATATATTTAGCAGGAATTTTGAAAGCGTTATCTAATATAGTACGTATGATAGACAATTTTTAGGAGGCGGGAAAAACATGACAGGCAGATTTGATGGAAGAGTGGCCTTTGTAACAGGAGGCAGCCGCGGCATTGGAAAAGGAATCGTTGAACTTTTTGCAGAAGAAGGGGCAAAAGTGGCGATTATTGATCTAAACGAGGAAGCATTAACGGAAACCACGAATGAATTAAGAGAAAAGGGCTATGAGGTCTATTCTAAAGTGGCAAACGTGGTGGACTCTGAACAGGTTGAAGCCGTGGTCAAAGAAATAAAGGAGGCCTTTGGTTCGATTGATATCCTTGTTAATAATGCAGGTGTCATTCGTGATAATTTACTATTTAAAATGACAGATCAAGACTGGCAGACAGTGATGGATGTCCACTTAAAAGGTTCTTTCAATGCTGCACGAGCTGTTCAAAAATACATGGTTGAGCAAAAATACGGACGTGTTATCAATATTTCTTCCACTTCAGCATTAGGAAATCGCGGTCAAGCCAACTATGCAGCAGCAAAAGCTGGATTACAGGGCTTTACAAAAACACTTGCGATTGAGCTTGGCAGATATGGAATCACTGCGAACTCAGTTGCCCCTGGATTTATTGAAACGGATATGACCAAAGCAACAGCAGAACGAATTGGCATTTCCTTTGAGCAATTAGTATCGGCTAGTGTAGCAGCCATCCCAGTGGGAAGAAGTGGGAAACCAGAAGATATTGCCAATGCTGTAGCCTTCTTTGCTGATGAAAAATCGTCCTTTGTAAGTGGTCAAGTGATCTATGTAGCTGGCGGACCAAAATGCTAAATGGTGAGGTGAAGCGGAATGTTCAAGGATCAAATAGGCAAGCGATCCACTAATGTGAAGAATGTGGTGGAAAGAGGGGCTGTGAAGAAATTTGCGGAATCCATTGGAGACGCTCATCCGATTTTTGTCGATGAGGAAACCGGCAGCCTCTCCCGATATAGGAATAATATTGCGCCTCCAACGTTTCCGAGAGTATTTGATTACGGTGTAATTGAAGGCTTAAACCTACCTAATATAGGTCTCATTCACGGAGAACAAACGTTTCATTATGTTCGCCCGCTGCTTGTTGGCGAAGAAGTATATTGTTCCTCTGTGGTGAAAAATTATTTTGAGAAAAAAGGGAACTTTGGAGAAATGGGCTTTTTGGTTTTAGAAAGCATGGGCGAGGATGATCAAGGGAATGTGATATTCAGTTCAACCTCAACTGTCGTCATTTCTGAAGCTGTAAGGAAGGTGTTGGCACGATGAATTCACTGGCACTGTTAGAGAAGGGTGAATCCGTAAAGGAAATTCAATTGCCTCCAGTATCAAGAATAGATTTGATCAAATATGCCGGAGCTTCTGGAGATTTTAATCCGATTCACACCATTGACGATGAGGCGAAAAAAGCAGGGCTACCTGGAATCATTGCCCATGGAATGTGGACGATGGGCAATCTTGCTAAGTTGTTTACAGAATATTATGAAGAAGGGTTTATCAAAGACTACTCGATCCGCTTTAAAGGCATGGTCTTTTTAGAAGATCGTATCACTCTTAAGGCAACCTTAAAGGAAAAAGAAGGGCAAGAATTGTGCTTTGCTGTTCAAGCGGTTAACCAAAAAGGTAATGATGTATTGAAGGGAGAGGTCGTATTTAACCTCTATACGTAAAAATCGAAAACAGAGACGGTTAACCCGGCATATTTGAGAAAGCATCTCTATTTGCTGGGTTTATTTTCTATAAGTTAGAGGTGGAGCAATGAATTTTGCTTTAGATGATGAAATTCTGGTTATGAAAAAAAATATTCGGGAATTTATTCAACATGAAGTGGAAGCTGCTGCCATGAGAATTGAAGAGGAGAATCAAATCCCCGATTATATTATCAAGCTGTCCAAAGAGTTGGGGTTGTTTGGATTAAGCATTCCGGAAGAGTATGGTGGTTTAGGAATCGGAATGGTTGGCAAGTGTGCATTATACGAGGAGATTGGCCAGACGCATAATGGGTATACCACCTTAATTGGGGCCCATACTGGAATTGGGACTGTTGGAATTGTGGAAATGGGGAATGAACTGCAAAAGAGAAAGTATCTGCCTGAGATGGCCAGTGGTGAACGAATTGGCGCCTTTGCCTTAACGGAACCGGAAGCAGGATCAAATGCTGCGAACCTAAAGACTACAGCAGTGCGTAAGGGAGATCGGTACCTTTTAAATGGAATCAAGCATTACATTACCAATGCTACTGAGGCAAGTGTCTTTACGGTTATGGCCGTTACCGAACCTGACAAAGGAGCCAAAGGGATTACGTCCTTTATCGTGGAAAAAGATTTCGCAGGCTTCTCTGTTGGTAAAAAAGAAAAGAAACTGGGCATTCGTTCGTCACCTACAACAGAAATTATTTTTGAAGATTGTAAAGTTCCGCTTGAAAATAGGCTGGGTGAAGAGGGTGACGGTTTTAAGATTGCTATGATGACCCTGGATGGCGGCCGTAACGGCATTGCGGCGCAAGCTGTCGGAATTGCCCAAGGTGCACTTGACGCTGCGGTTGACTATGCACGGGAACGCCATCAATTCGGCAAGCCTATTGCCGCCAACCAAGGAATTAGTTTTAAACTTGCGGATATGGCGACAAGCATTGAGGCATCCAGACTATTAACCTATCAGGCAGCATGGCTTGAATCAAACGGCCTTCCATACGGAAAAGAGTCGGCAATGTCTAAATTGTTTGCGGGTGACACGGCGATGAAAGTAACAACAGAAGCCGTTCAGGTATTCGGTGGCTACGGATATACAAAGGATTATCCGGTTGAACGCTTCATGCGTGATGCCAAAATTACGCAAATTTACGAAGGAACACAAGAAATCCAACGTCTCGTTATTTCGAGAATGCTGACAAAATAAAATAGGCGGTTATTGGGATGAGTAAAAGGGAGGTTCAAGCCTCGGTCAAGGATGAACGTCTTGTCCAAAAAAGGCGGGACCAAATGATCAAAGGGGCTGTTGCACTGTTTAAACAAAAGGGGTTTCATCGGACAACAACGAGAGAAATTGCCAAGGCAGCGGGATTTAGCATTGGCACATTGTACGAATATATCCGTACGAAGGAAGATGTTCTGTATTTAGTTTGTGACAGTATTTACGACCATGTCCGTGATCGGCTGCAGCAGGTACTCGACCAGGAGAAGGGGACCTTGGAGAGTCTGCGTGTCGGTATTGCCAATTACTTTCGCGTCATGGATGAATTGCAGGCGGAGGTACTGGTCATGTATCAAGAGGTTAAATCCTTATCAAAAGATGCTCTTCCATATGTCTTAAAAAAAGAATTTGATATGGTGGCCATGTTTGAAAATCTGCTGCAAAAATGCATTGAGAATGGCGAGCTGGATTTAACACAAAGGCAGGTCGAATTGATCGCCCATGATATTTATGTTCAAGGACAAATGTGGGGATTTCGCCGTTGGGCTCTGCAAAAATTATTTACCCTTGACGAATACATCGACCTTCAAACGACATTTATCATGAACG
Organism: Bacillus sp. JJ1764; assembly: GCF_036962145.1. Taxonomy (NCBI): domain Bacteria; kingdom Bacillati; phylum Bacillota; class Bacilli; order Caryophanales; family Bacillaceae; genus Bacillus; species Bacillus sp. JJ1764. The sequence continues at coordinate 26,495 of NZ_JBALNY010000045.1, forward strand.
GTTTAGGGGCAAAGAACTAGGAATAGGGAAACATATTACAAAAATTAGGGGGAGAAGGATGAAAAAGTATCAGCCGAAGCATCATATCCGTTTTGTCACCGCATCCAGTTTATTTGACGGCCACGACGCTTCGATTAATATCATGCGGCGGATCCTCCAAGCGAGCGGGGCTGAGGTGATCCACCTTGGCCATAACCGTTCCGTTGAGGAAGTCGTTAATGCCGCCATTCAAGAGGATGCCCAAGGAATCGCAATCTCTTCTTATCAAGGCGGACATGTTGAATATTTTAAATATATGCATGACCTATTAAAAGAAAAAGGCGCCCCTCATATCCGCATCTACGGTGGAGGCGGTGGAGTAATCATTCCCAAGGAAATAAATGAGCTTCATGAATACGGGATTGCTAGAATCTTTTCTCCAGAGGACGGCAGGCAGCTAGGTCTTCAAGGGATGATTGATGCTATGATTGAGGAATGTGATTTTTCTACCATTAGCGAAGATGTGGCCGAACAAATTGAAAAACTCCCTTCTGGTGATGTCAATGCAGTTGCAAAGCTGATCACGTTAGCGGAGATGCATGTTGACCAAAATAAAGAAGCAGCCGCTGCGGCTGAGGCAGCAATGGAAAAAGTAAAATCACTGGAAAAAGAAGTGCCCGTCGTAGGGATAACCGGTACGGGCGGTGCTGGAAAAAGCTCGCTTACGGATGAGTTAATTCGTCGTTTTATCAACGAGTTTCCTGATAAAAAAGTGGCCATTCTTTCAGTCGATCCGACCAAACAGAAAACGGGTGGCGCGCTCCTAGGTGACCGAATTCGCATGAATGCGATTTTTTCGCCGAATGTATACATGCGCAGCCTGGCGACTAGGCATTCAAAAACGGAATTATCTCTTGCGATTACGGATGCAGTGGCTGTTGTGAAAGCAGCGGGATTTGATCTGGTTATCGTCGAAACAAGTGGAATTGGCCAAGGTGATGCCGGCATTACTGAGATTTGCGATGCTGCTATGTATGTCATGACCAGTGAATTTGGTGCGCCATCTCAGCTTGAAAAAATCGATATGATTGATTTTGCCGACCTGATTGTCATCAATAAATTTGAACGCAAAGGGTCAGAAGACGCACTGAGGCAGGTACAGAAACAATATCAGCGGAGCCATATGCTTTTTGAAAAAGATTATTTGGAAATGCCGGTATTCGGTACAATTGCCAGCCAATTTAACGACGCCGGCACCAATGCATTATTTGCCGCCTTAATTGAAAAAATTAATGAAAAAGCTGAGATTAATTGGGTCACATCTTTTAGCAAAAAGGCCAAGGTTGAAAAGCAAAATGTTATTATCCCAACGGATCGCCGCTATTACTTAAGGGAAATTTCCGAAGCCGTTCGTAACTACCATAAAAAAGCCGAGGAGCAGGCCCATTTGGCTCGAAAACTATTCCAGCTTGAGGGGGCCATCGCAGCTGTTAAAAATCAAGCTGAAGTTGTTGCTGCCTTAGAGGTAGTAAAACAAGAGACAGAAGTGAAGTTGACCCAGGAATCGAAAAAAATTCTAGATTCATGGGATGACACTAAAAAGGCCTATGAGGGTGACCAATTAGTTACCAGAATTCGAGATAAAGAAATCATTACGGTCCTAAAAACGAAGAGTCTATCTGGACTGGCTATTCCCAAAGTGGCCCTGCCAAAATATAAGGATTACGGAGAAATTATCCGCTGGGTATACCGGGAGAATGTTCCGGGGTCCTTCCCGTATACAGCAGGAGTGTTCCCATTTAAACGGGAGGGTGAAGATCCAAAGCGACAATTTGCGGGAGAAGGTACACCCGAGCGAACCAACCGCCGTTTCCATTACTTATCAAAGGATGATTCCGCAAAACGATTAAGTACCGCCTTTGACTCCGTTACATTATATGGGGAAGACCCGGATTACCGTCCGGACATTTATGGTAAAGTCGGAGAGAGCGGTGTCAGTGTTTGTACACTCGATGATATGAAAAAGTTGTATGACGGCTTTGACTTATGCCATCCTTCCACATCTGTTTCGATGACAATTAACGGTCCGGCACCAATCATATTGGCGATGTTTATGAACACTGCTATTGATCAGCAGGTACAGAATAAAGAAGCCGAGCTTGGCCGCATGCTGACACTAGAAGAGTTTTCCTCTGTTAAAGCATATACGTTAAAAACCGTTCGCGGCACGGTTCAAGCCGATATTCTAAAAGAGGATCAAGGCCAAAATACTTGTATTTTCTCCACCGAGTTTGCTTTACGAATGATGGGGGACATCCAGCAATATTTCATTGACCATCAGGTACGCAATTACTATTCTGTTTCCATTTCGGGGTACCACATTGCCGAAGCAGGAGCGAACCCGATTTCCCAGCTGGCGTTTACCTTGTCCAATGGCTTTACGTATGTGGAGTATTATTTGAGCCGCGGTATGAACATTGATGATTTTGCTCCGAATCTATCATTCTTTTTTTCAAATGGATTGGATCCAGAATATACAGTTATTGGGCGGGTAGCCCGCCGAATTTGGGCAACAGTCATGAGGGAGAAATATGGGGCAAATGAGCGCAGCCAAAAGCTGAAATATCATGTACAGACATCCGGACGTTCTCTACATGCGCAAGAAATTGATTTTAATGATATCCGGACCACACTGCAAGCGTTAATGGCGCTTCATGACAACTGTAATTCGCTGCATACCAATGCCTATGACGAGGCGATTACAACACCAACCGAGGAATCCGTGCGACGGGCGATGGCGATTCAGATGATTATTACAAAAGAACACGGGTTAACGAAGAATGAGAACCCGCTGCAGGGCTCGTTCGTTGTAGAAGAATTAACCGATCTTGTCGAAGAAGCGGTTCTCCAAGAATTTGAGCGATTAAACGATCGCGGTGGTGTTCTTGGTGCGATGGAAACGCAATACCAGCGCGGAAAAATTCAGGATGAATCCATGCATTATGAAATGTTGAAACATACGGGTGAGTTGCCAATTATCGGTGTGAACACGTACTTGAACCCAAATCCTCCATCAGAAGAGGACATTAATAATATGGAAATAGCTAGAGCAACAACAGAAGAGAAGGAATTGCAAATTCACAATTTACGTGCCTTCCAGGAAACGCATGCTTCTCAATCTGCTGAAGGATTAAAGCGTCTGAAGGAAACCGCGGTGAACGGAGGCAATATTTTTGCAGAATTAATGGAAACAGTTAAAGTGGCTAGCCTCGGACAAATTACAAAGGCTCTTTATGAAGTCGGTGGCCAATATCGCAGAAATATGTAAAATCTGATACAATGGTACTCCAGTTGGGGGCCATTGTATTTTTGTGAAAAAATTTTTCCAAAATGATCATATATCCGCTATAATCAAAATAGCGTGTTCACATCATGAGTTATGGGCAGGTGCCGCTTCATGAAAGTAAGTTATATTATCTTGGTCCTAAGCATTTTTGCCTGGCCATTATATTATCTATATCAACTTCAATTAGGGGCAGTTTCATTCCTATTGCTGGCCATTTTTTTTGGCGTCATTACATACAAGGAAATTAAAAAGTTTAAGGAACACGATAAGTAATAGGAAAAAAACAGCAAATCATCAGCAATAACTAGCATAAACGGGAAGATTTTGTTTATAATGAAGAATATGCATTTTTAGAGGATGTCCGTATTCACTCGTAATAGAGTGTTAAATAGAGAAAGGAAGTGCCGATATTGAGTTTAGCCAAATACTCAAAAGAGGAGTTACAAGAGTTATCCCTCATCGAACTAGCTTATGAATTTATGAAAAACAGCAAACAGCCCATTTCCTTCCATGAATTGGTTCAGGAAATTGCATCTGCTGCTGATATGTCTGAACAGGAAATACGTTCCCGTTTGGCACAATTTTATACAGACTTAAATATCGATGGCCGTTTCCTTGCTTTAGGGGAGAATCGTTGGGGACTGCGTGTTTGGTATCCGGTTGATACAGTTGAGGAAGAAGTCGTCACTGCCGCCAAACCGAAGAAGAAAAAGCATAAAAAGGTTGTCGACGAAGAAGAGCTTGAGGATTTTGATGAAATTGATGAAGAAGAATACGATGAACTTGACGAGTTTGAAGAAGAGGATGATCTTCTAGATGATGAAGAAGTCTTCGATGATGAACTTGAGGAAGTCGACGAATTTGATGACGAAACAATTGAAGAGGATGAGGAATTCGATCTAGATGAAGAAGATGAGCTAGAAGAAGACCTTGATGAAGAAGAGCTGGAAGAAGAGGAAGAAGACATCTAAGTATGAGGCTTGACTTTTTTAGCCTTGGCTTGTATTATCTTTTTTGGGCTCCTTAAAAAAGGAACGATATCATTATTGCTATTAAACGCTCCCTTACAAATGTAGGTGGAGCGTTTTTTATTGTAAAAAACCTCAGGTTCCATGGGGTTTTTTCGTTTTTAGGACGGAGCGAAAATTTATTTTTCAAAAAACTCCTTTAACCAATCCGAATAATGCACAAACTGTAAATTAAGGGGGAATAAGAATGACAAAGTATATTTTTGTAACCGGTGGTGTGGTTTCATCACTTGGGAAAGGGATTACGGCTGCATCGTTGGGAAGACTGTTGAAAAATCGTGGGTTGAATGTAACCATTCAAAAATTTGACCCGTACATCAACGTCGATCCAGGGACAATGAGCCCTTACCAGCACGGTGAAGTGTTTGTAACAGATGATGGTGCTGAAACAGACTTGGACTTAGGTCACTATGAACGGTTTATTGATATTAATCTAAGTAAACTAAGTAACGTGACAACGGGAAAAATCTATTCTACCGTATTGCGCAAAGAGCGCCGCGGTGATTATTTGGGCGGTACGGTACAGGTTATACCGCATATTACGAATGAAATTAAGGACCGCGTCTTCCGCTCTGGCAAGGAAACCAATGCTGATGTAGTCATTACAGAAATTGGCGGAACCGTCGGTGACATCGAGTCCCTGCCATTCTTAGAGGCAATTCGCCAAATTAAAAGTGATATTGGCCGTGACAACGTGATGTACATTCATTGTACCTTGGTTCCTTATATTAAAGCGGCTGGGGAAATGAAAACAAAGCCAACTCAGCACAGTGTAAAAGAACTGCGCAGCCTTGGAATACAGCCAAATATCATTGTAGTCCGTACGGAAATGCCAATATCACAGGATATGAAAGATAAAATTGCCTTATTCTGCGATATCGATGAAAAAGCAGTTATTGAATGCCGTGATGCGGATACTTTATATTCTGTCCCACTTGCCCTTCAAGAGCAAAACATGGACCAAATCGTTTGTGATCATCTGAAATTGGCAACTGGGGAAGCAGAAATGACCGAATGGAAGGCCCTCGTTGATCGCGTCTTAAATCTTTCTAAAAAAACTCGAATCGGCTTAGTAGGTAAATACGTAGAGCTTCAAGATGCTTACATTTCTGTAGTGGAAGCTTTGAAACACGCCGGTTATACATTCGATACGGATGTAGAAGTAAAATGGATCAATGCAGAACATGTAACCCGTGAAAATGTCGCTGAACTGTTGGATGACGTGGATGGGGTGCTTGTTCCAGGTGGATTCGGCGACCGTGGAATCGAAGGAAAAATCGAAGCAACCCGCTATGCGCGCGAACAGAAGAAGCCATTCTTGGGAATTTGTTTGGGCATGCAGCTGGCAACCATCGAATTTGCCCGCAATGTACTTGGTTATGCTGATGCACATTCTGCTGAATTTGTTCCTGAAACAAAGCATCCGATTATTGATTTGCTTCCAGAGCAGAAAGATGTTGAGGATCTTGGCGGTACTTTAAGATTAGGATTATATCCATGCCGTGTCATCGAAGGAACAAAAGCATTTGAAGCGTATGAAGAAGGAGTCGTTTACGAACGTCACCGTCACCGCTATGAATTTAATAACTATTACCGTCAAGAGATGGAAGATGCAGGATTTGTTTTCTCCGGCACCAGCCCGGACGGTCGTTTGGTGGAAGTCATCGAGCTAAAAGATCACCCTTGGTTCGTAGCATCCCAGTTCCACCCAGAATTCGTCTCAAGACCAACCCGCCCACAACCGCTATTCCGCGATTTTGTGAAGGCGACCATTCAAAAATAAAACGTAGTGTGTGAACCAGTTCTCCAACGTGGGGGGCTGGTTTTTTATATCTAAGAAAAAAATAATAGTGCGGTAAAGGGGATCTCAATGGCGGGTAGGTGCGGAAACGGAGGAGAGAATACCGATAGAGAGGATCTCAAGGTCAAGTTGGTGCGAAAACAAAGGAGAGTATACCGATAGTGATCGTCTCAAGGCCAAATAAACCAAAAACACCAATCGTTTCCCCCTAAAAATGCCCATAAAAAACGACCTTTCTTCAAAAAGGCCGCCTTCCCCGCATCTATTCCTCATACTCCGCTAGAATCTCTTCAATCGTAAATTTCAACCCATAATAGGCAAACAGTCCTGCCATAGAGGCCGGGTACCCGAAACGATTACCCATCTCATCTGGAAGAAGCCCCTTTTTCAACTGCAGATTAATATGAACATCCGCCAAATGATCCACCCCAGTTTCTTCTTCCTCTAGTGCAGTCGAAACTGCTACAAAAGGAATGTTACGCTCGTGTAACTGCTCCGCGATTGCAACAGCAGTCTTATCGGAAGCATAACGGGAAAATAGTAACACACGATCTGCCACAGTAACTTCCGAAACATCCTTTAATCGTTTCGCCCACTTAAACGGCTCAGACCCCTCAAATGCTTCAAACTCCACCGCCTTCATTTCTCCTACACATAAGAGGTAAATTTTCCCATCACCAACAGGTCCTTGTGCCAGCAAACGAGCTCCATCCTCAAATGGAAATTCCTCTTTTTCTTCTATTCTTTTAAATAAACCAGCCAATTGGGTCGTAAACATTTTTAACATAGTTATCCTCCTTTTTGCCCTAATATTATAGTCCTTTTTAGTTGAGAACAAAAATTATTATTATTTTCCACAAATTTAGCATAATTGAGCTAAAATAAAGGGAGGAGTTTCCTCTGCCAAAGTAGAAATATAACAGTTGTATATATCGGAATATCTATGTTGCTGGGAAGAGGTGGAAGTATGAAAGGGAAAATATTAATCGTTGACGATCAGTTTGGCATTCGAATTTTGTTGAATGAAGTGTTTCACAAAGAAGGGTATACAACGTTTCAGGCTGCCAACGGAGTTCAGGCACTAGACATTGTGAACAAGCACGCCCCCGACCTTGTACTTCTCGATATGAAGATTCCGGGAATGGATGGAATTGAAATCTTAAAAAGAATGAAAGTCATTGACCCAGACATTCGGGTTATCATCATGACTGCATACGGTGAGTTAGATATGATTCAAGAGGCGAAAGACCTTGGTGCGCTTACTCACTTTGCCAAACCATTTGATATTGATGATATTCGTGAAGCCGTTCGAGTAAATATTCCGCAAAAGGCAAACTAAAAGCAGGGGAAATTTAGAAAAGGGCAGAATCTTTCTGCTGCTTTTTTAATTTGGCTCTTTTCAAAAAAAGATTGACAAATGGCTACGCTTTCATTATGACATTTTTTAAAACTGTTCAAGAATGTTAGCAATTCTGGTTTTCTTTTGATATGATACATATGAACTTTTTAATGGCTGCCTCTTTTCGAAATGATACATATTGGAGAATTATTAGGGAAATCATGTAAATGAATATCCCATTTCGAAAAGACTGCAACCAACATTTAAGGAGGAATAAAAATGCCTTTAGTTTCCATGACAGAAATGCTCAAAAAAGCAAAAGCAGAAGGCTATGCTGTTGGGCAATTTAACTTAAACAACCTTGAATTCACTCAAGCCATTCTTCAAGCCGCTGAAGCGGAAAAATCTCCAGTAATCCTTGGGGTTTCTGAAGGTGCCGCACGTTATATGTCCGGCTTCAAAACTATTGTAAAAATGGTTGAGGGCTTAATGGAAGATTTAAACGTAACTGTTCCTGTGGCTATTCACCTTGACCACGGTTCTAGCTTTGATAAATGTAAAGAAGCCATTGATGCAGGATTTACTTCTGTAATGATCGATGCTTCTCACCATCCTTTTGAAGAAAACATTGCTACTACTTCTAAGGTAGTAGAATATGCTCATGCAAAAGGAGTTTCTGTTGAAGCTGAGCTTGGAACAGTCGGAGGACAAGAAGACGATGTTATCGCAGAGGGCATTAAATATGCTGATGCTAACGAATGTGTTGAACTAGTGAAACGCACAGGCATTGACTGTCTTGCTCCAGCTCTAGGTTCCGTGCACGGTCCTTACAAAGGCGAGCCAAACCTAGGATTTAAAGAAATGGAAGAAATCAGAGACCTTACTGGTGTTCCTTTAGTTCTTCACGGTGGTACTGGTATTCCAACAAAGGATATCCAAAAATCCATCTCTCTTGGTACAGCGAAAATTAACGTTAACACAGAAAACCAAATTGCCTCTGCAAAAACGGTTCGTGAAGTGTTAGCTGCAAAACCAGATGAATATGATCCACGTAAATACCTAGGACCAGCTCGCGATGCCATCAAAGAAACTGTTATTGGCAAAATTCGTGAATTCGGTTCTTCAGGCAAAGCTTAAATCAAATTTTTGCTATTTTTTACAAGTGTGATAAAATTAAACCGCCCTCTTATCAGGGCGGTTTAAGTGTGTACATAGTTAATTGAAAATTTAGTCGAAAAACTGGAGGGAATTTTTCATGAAATTTTTTATCGATACAGCTAACCTTGATGAAATCCGTGAAGCACATGAACTAGGATTGTTAGCAGGTGTAACCACAAACCCAACTCTTGTAGCAAAAGAAAAAGGTGTTTCTTTTCATGACCGTTTACGCGAAATCACTAGTCTTGTTCCAGGTTCAGTCAGTGCTGAAGTGATCGCCCTTGACGCAGAAGGAATGATTAAAGAAGGAAAAGAGTTAGCAGCCATTGCTCCTAACATTACAGTAAAAGTTCCAATGACTCCTGATGGCTTAAAAGCAGTTCATGCTTTTTCAAAAGAGGGGATCAAAACAAATGTAACGTTAATTTTTAACGCCAACCAAGCATTACTTGCAGCAAGAGCAGGTGCCACCTATGTTTCCCCATTCCTTGGCAGACTCGATGATATCGGTCAAAACGGTTTGGATCTTATTTCCACCATCTCAGAGATTTTCGCCATTCATGATATTCCAACAGAAATTATCGCTGCATCGATCCGTCACCCGCTGCATGTAACAGAGGCAGCATTAAGAGGTGCCCATATTGCAACGATTCCATATAAAGTGTTAATGGGATTATGCCAACATCCGTTAACGGATAAAGGAATTGAAGCGTTCCTTAAAGACTGGAATTCCCGTACAGAAGCATAATGTCCGCAGTTTTTCCATTTTCGTGTAAATTTTTTTAATTACCATACATGAAAATAGAATTTTCGTGTAAACTATAAGTTAGACAAACTGTCGGAACATGACTTTTGATATTGGAAAAATATACCTTAGGCCTCTTAGATTAACTTTTTTGACAATTTGGTTTTTGACCGGTGTTTAAGTTTGGAAAAGTACAGACCTAATCTAGTAATCCATTCACGAAAATTCAAACGGGCTTAGAAGGGAGTCGAAAATGGAAAAACTTAAAATTGCGGGCGGATATCCTTTAAAAGGAACAGTTCGGATCAGCGGCGCCAAAAATAGCGCCGTTGCCCTTATTCCAGCCACCATTTTAGCAGAATCACCCGTTACAATTGAAGGTCTTCCTGATATTTCCGATGTAGAAATATTAAAAGACTTGCTTGAGGAAATCGGCGGAAAGGTGGAAATTTCAGAAGATGAAATGACCGTTGACCCTTCTGCGATGATTTCCATGCCTCTTCCGAACGGAAAGGTGAAAAAACTCCGTGCTTCCTATTATTTAATGGGGGCTATGCTTGGCCGTTTTAAAAAGGCAGTCATCGGCCTTCCGGGAGGTTGTCATTTAGGTCCAAGACCAATTGATCAGCATATTAAAGGGTTTGAAGCTCTTGGGGCGCAAATTACCAACGAGCAAGGAGCCATTTATTTACGTGCGGACGAGCTGCGCGGCGCCCGGATTTACCTTGATGTCGTCAGTGTGGGAGCTACCATTAATATTATGTTAGCAGCCGTTAGGGCCAAGGGTCGGACCATTATTGAAAATGCGGCGAAAGAACCGGAAATTATTGATGTGGCCACCCTGTTAACAAACATGGGGGCAAAAATAAAAGGGGCCGGTACAGATGTTATCAGGATTGATGGGGTGGAAACTTTGCACGGTTGCCGCCATACCATTATTCCCGATCGGATTGAAGCAGGTACATACCTGATCTTGGGAGCTGCAATGGGTGAAGGCGTATTAATTGATAACGTTATTCCCCAGCACTTGGAATCTTTAATTGCGAAACTTAGGGAAATGGGTGTCCGAGTGGAATCAGGCGATGACCAGATTTTTGTCAGCGGAGCGGAAAAATTAAAGTCTGTCGATATTAAAACTTTAGTTTATCCTGGATTTCCAACCGATCTTCAACAGCCATTTACTACTCTTTTAACAAAAGCAACTGGCTCAAGTGTTGTAACGGATACGATATACGGAGCACGCTTTAAACATATTGATGAACTAAGAAGAATGAACGCTAACATTAAAGTGGAAGGCCGTTCCGCCATTATTAACGGACCGATCCAGCTTCAGGGAGCAAAGGTTAAAGCAAGCGACCTAAGAGCAGGAGCGGCATTGTTTATTGCCGGCCTTATGGCAGAAGGAATTACGGAAGTTACCGGTCTTGAACATATTGACCGTGGCTATAGTAACCTCGTAGAAAAATTAAATGGTCTTGGCGCGACTGTTTGGCGCGAAACCTTGACCAATGAAGAGGTTGAACAATTAAAAAACACATAATGTTGTATTTTTGTTAGTTTTTTATAGAAGGGGAGAGGGAAAGGTAATGGAACGCAGTTTAACGATGGAACTTGTTCGTGTGACAGAAGGTGCTGCTCAGGCAGCTGCTCGGTGGATGGGACGCGGGAAAAAAGATGAAGCTGATGGTGCAGCAACAACGGCGATGCGTGATGTGTTTGATACTGTCCCAATGAAAGGAACCGTTGTCATTGGGGAAGGGGAAATGGATGAAGCACCAATGCTGTATATCGGTGAAAAATTGGGAACCGGTTATGGCCCTCGTGTAGACGTTGCGGTCGATCCACTCGAAGGAACGAATATCTTGGCATCAGGCGGCTGGAATGCCTTAGCGGTACTTGCCGTTGCTGACCATGGCAATTTGCTTCATGCACCGGATATGTATATGGAGAAAATCGCGGTAGGTCCAGAATCTGTTGGACAAGTGGATATTAATGCATCGGTTTTGGACAACCTTAAAGCGGTTGCAAGAGCGAAAAATAAAGATATTCAAGATGTTGTGGCAACTGTACTGAATCGTCCTCGTCATGAGCATATCATTGCTCAGTTGCGTGATGCTGGAGCAAGAATTAAGCTGATTAACGATGGAGACGTTGCAGGTGCTATCAACACAGCTTTCGAAGACACTGGTGTCGATATTTTATTCGGATCAGGCGGTGCCCCTGAGGGTGTGCTATCCGCAGTTGCCCTAAAATGCCTTGGCGGAGAACTCATCGGAAAACTATTGCCACAAAATGACGCTGAAGTAGAGCGTTGTAAAGCAATGGGACTAGATCTTAACCGCATTCTGCGAATGGAAGACCTTGTAAAGGGTGACGATGCCATTTTTGCCGCAACAGGCGTTACAGACGGCGAACTTCTAAAAGGCGTCCAATTCAGAGGCGGATTTGCACACACACATTCTATTGTTATGCGTGCAAAATCAGGCACTGTCCGCTTTATTGACGGTAGACACAGCCTAAATAAAAAACCTAACCTAGTATTATAGAGGAATATAGATGATAAAGGTGTCAAGAACCTATGGTAGCTTGGCACCTTGTTTAAATAAATAAACTCCCTAAATCTCCTCCCGGAAAATATTCCAAGAATTGATAAGAAAAATATTATTGATTAAATTTTTGCTCAGAGGGTAAAATAGAAATTGTTTTTGTTATATTAATTTTCTGCTATTCTATTCAATTCTGCTCAACTTCTATTTCTTTTCCTCAAAAATGATTCTTTATTCAATTCCGGTTAGTGGACTTTTTGCGGATTTGAAAAAATTTTAAAGAGTGGTGTACAAATGGATTTAACAATATCAATTTTAGAAAATATGAAGCTGAAGGAACTTTATGAGCTTGCCCGCGAATTTAAAGTGACCTATTACAGCAAACTAACAAAAAAGGAATTAATTTTTGCGATCTTAAAATCTCGTGCCGAACAGCAGGGTTATTTTTTCATGGAAGGCGTATTGGAAATTATCCAATCCGAAGGCTTTGGCTTCCTACGTCCAATTAACTACTCACCAAGCTCAGAGGACATTTATATTTCAGCGTCACAGATCCGTCGATTTGACCTCCGCAATGGAGACAAAGTATCCGGAAAGGTTCGTCCTCCAAAGGAAAATGAGCGCTATTTCGGACTATTGCACGTAGAAGCCGTTAATGGAGAAGACCCGGAATCAGCGAAAGAACGTGTATACTTCCCAGCTTTAACACCTCTCTATCCAGATAGAATGATGAAGCTCGAAACCACTCCAAATCATCTCTCCACAAGGATTATGGATGTAGTAGCTCCAGTCGGTTTTGGACAACGGGGTCTAATCGTAGCACCGCCAAAAGCCGGTAAAACGATGTTATTAAAAGAAATTGCCAACAGCATCACAACCAACCATCCTGATGTGGAACTGATTGTGCTGTTAATCGATGAACGTCCGGAAGAGGTAACCGACATTGAACGTTCTGTTGCTGGTGACGTTGTCAGCTCAACCTTTGATGAGGTACCGGAAAACCACATTAAAGTTGCGGAACTTGTCCTTGACCGGGCGATGCGCTTAGTTGAACATAAACGCGATGTCGTCATCTTAATGGATAGTATTACCCGTCTTGCCCGGGCCTACAACCTAGTTATCCCGCCAAGTGGACGTACTCTTTCCGGAGGTATTGACCCAGCAGCATTCCATCGTCCGAAACGTTTCTTTGGGGCAGCGCGTAATATTGAAGAAGGCGGCAGCTTGACTATTTTAGCTACAGCACTTGTTGACACTGGCTCTCGTATGGATGACGTCATTTATGAAGAATTTAAAGGGACCGGTAACATGGAATTGCATCTGGATCGTTCTCTTGCTGAGCGTCGTATCTTTCCAGCCCTTGACATTCGCCGTTCTGGTACCCGTAAGGAAGAATTGCTTATACCAAAGGATCACCTGGA
>NZ_JBALNY010000045.1:39878-40054 GCF_036962145.1 Bacillus sp. JJ1764
GCAATCCGAAAATCCATGTCCGACTCACCAGAATTTGCTGAACGCTTCCTGAAAAAATTAAAACAAACCAAATCAAATCAGGAATTTTTTGATCAAATAGGTGAAGAACTGAAAACCCGTCGGTAAGTTATATTTTTAAAAGACTATGTAGAAACCTGCTGTTGATTGGAGTGGAA
>NZ_JBALNY010000045.1:40087-52534 GCF_036962145.1 Bacillus sp. JJ1764
GAAAATGCTATCGCATTTCCTTCGTGCGTGGGAAGATTCAAGGAAGAAATTCAATGTCCTGCGGGAGTACGGGGCAGGGGAGACCCCGCAGGAGCTTAAGGCGCCGAGGAGGCTCCCCGGCACGCCCGCGAACCGCAAGTGCCTGGAACGGAAATCAACAATCAAGTTCAATGGACTTCCAAAAAAAATAACCAAAACCCTAAAAATCCCATCTTGCAAAAGTAAGGTCACCTTGTTATAATGGGGTCAGTGTGTTTTTACTATGTAAGTTAGTGCCTGTTTAAAGACAAGCACATTTTTATAACTCTGTTTCGAATGATTCAGGGCGGAAGGAGATGAAAAGAATGAAAGCAGGAATTCATCCAAATTATAAAACAGTAACGGTGACTTGCGCATGCGGCAACACTTTCGAAAGCGGATCAGTGAAAAACGAAATTCGCGTTGAAACTTGCTCTGAGTGCCATCCGTTCTACACTGGACGTCAAAAATTCGCTGAAGCTGGCGGACGTGTTGACCGTTTCAACAAAAAATACGGCCTTAAGCAACAGTAATTATTTGCTCAAAAAAACAGGCAAGAGAAATTTTACTTGCCTGTTTTTTATTGTGAAGATATTTTATTTCCTAAAAGGAAAATCTAACATAACCATGTCCTTTGCCCACGCAAAGGCTGTAACGATACTTAAAATAGATTATTGTATTGGCTTTGGAAGAGGAAGGAGACACCGTTCATGTATGTAATGAAACAAAGCGGATGGGTAGAGGTTATTTGCGGCAGTATGTTTTCTGGAAAATCGGAGGAATTAATACGTCGAGTGCGGCGTGCCCAATTTGCCAAACAAAAAATAGCTGTTTTTAAACCAAAAATTGATAATCGCTATAGCGAGAAATCGGTCGTATCCCATAATGGTTCTTCTTTTTCTGCGAAGCCCATTTCACATTCAATAGAAATTTTGCACCATGTGGAAGCGGACATTGACATCGTCGCCATTGACGAAGTGCAATTTTTTGATGAAGGCATCGTCAGAGTCGTACAGCAATTAGCCGACAGCGGGCACCGCGTCATTGTAGCTGGTCTGGATCAGGACTTCCGTGGCGAACCATTCGGGCAAATGCCTGCCTTGATGGCCATCGCCGAAACGGTGACAAAGTTGCAGGCAGTCTGCACAGTCTGCGGTTCACCTGCATCAAGAACCCAGCGCCTAATTGACGGCCACCCTGCATCTTACCATGACCCAGTTATCCTTGTTGGAGCATCGGAAGCTTATGAGCCACGCTGCCGCCACCATCATGAAGTGCCAAAAACAACTACCCAGCGTGTTGTTATGGAAGAGAGCGTATAATCCAAAAACTGTCTGAGAAAAGTAATCTCAGGCAGTTTTTTTATTTAGGGAAAAGTAATTAGGAAATTTAGTTGAAAATGTGTTGGATTGACAGTCTCAGCTAGAAGGGTTTTTTTAAATATGGCCCAATTCAAACGGAATCTAATATGGTTCATCCGCTTTGGAAAGATTTCACTTGCTCGTTTGCTTCCACTCAAGGGGCATGATACTAATGGAGGTGAAAAACGATGAAAAAATCGATGATTCTCTCGGTGTTCATGCTTTTGATGTTGGCGGCAGGTTGTTCGAATGAAAAAAGTGCGGATCACACTGCTTACGATTTGAGGAAAGACCGTAGCTCTCCAAATTTCATGTCAAAACGCGGTGATCAAAATCGTTACAGCCCTGAGAATGTGGCCAATCGTGATAAGAACCAACAGCACTTGGTAGAAGATGATATTACCAATCAAAATCCTAACTTTCTAGACTTAAACGGTACTGGCAGCGGCAGTGAGGCTGGTGCCGGAAATCAGGGAAATGATATCAATCAAGCAAAGCAGGTTATCGCAGCAACGAATGAATTCACGACAGATCGTGTGTGGATCAATGGTGATCGGATGTGGGTGACCGTGCATAAAAAAGGAATGCTATCCCACAAAGAAAGAGACGCAGCAGAAGCTCGCTTGCATAAAAAATTAATTCAAGCGTTACCTCGCTACAATATAGAAGTGAAAGTGCAGGAAGACAGAAGATAACATGCTCTGAGACTCAGGGCATGTTTTTTTGCCATAAATATTTCTTAATAGAATTTGTTTTTGACTGCAGTTTTTAACTATACTATAATTAGAATGTTATGGACAAAAATGACCGTTCATTTGTTATAAAACAGATTTTAAATAGAAGGAATGCAAAAAAATTAGAGGTGAATAAAAGTGTTTGATCGTCTTCAATCGGTAGAGGATCGATTCGAACGGCTAAATGAGCTGTTGAGTGATCCGGAAATTATAAATGATTCAAAAAAGCTTCGCGAATATTCAAAAGAACAAGCAGATCTTCAAGGAACCGTTCAGACCTATCGTGAATATAAGGATGTGCGCGAACAGCTTCAGGATGCAAAGGCAATGTTGGAGGACAAACTGGATCCGGAAATGCGTGAAATGGTAAAGGAAGAGGTTAATGAGCTCGAAGTACAAATGCAAGATTTACAAGAGCGCTTACGAATTCTCCTAATTCCAAAAGATCCAAACGATGATAAGAACGTTATTTTTGAAATTCGCGGTGCTGCTGGCGGTGAAGAAGCAGCTTTATTTGCTGGAACCCTATATCGGATGTACAGTCGCTATGCGGAATCTCAAGGTTGGAAAACGGAAGTGATCGATGCCAATGAAACTGGTCTTGGTGGTTTCAAAGAGATTATTTTTATGATCACCGGTACGGGCGCCTATTCCAAATTAAAATATGAAAATGGTGCACACCGGGTACAACGTGTGCCGGAAACCGAATCAGGCGGTCGGATTCATACCTCCACAGCAACAGTTGCCTGCTTGCCGGAAGTGGAAGAATTTGATATCGAGATTAATGATAAGGATATCCGTTTTGATGCATTTGCATCAAGCGGTGCTGGCGGACAGAGCGTTAACACGACCATGTCAGCCGTCCGTTTAACTCATATCCCGACTGGAATTGTGGCGACAAGTCAGGATGAGCGTTCTCAGCATAAAAACAAGGACAAAGCAATGAAAATCTTACGTGCCCGAATTTATGATAAATTCCAGCAGGAAGCCCAGGCTGAGTATGACCAAGTTCGAAAATCAGCGGTCGGAACTGGTGACCGTTCTGAGCGGATCCGTACGTATAACTATCCGCAAAATCGGGTAACTGACCACCGTATTGGCTTAACGATCCAAAAGCTGGATACCATTATTGAAGGCAAGCTTGACGAAATCATTGATGCATTAATTCTTGATGACCAAGCAAAAAGATTGGAAAATGCCACAAATGAGTAAAAAAGTATTCGAAGCTCTGAAATGGGCTTCTTCTTTTTTAACAACAGCCGACCGCGACGAAAATGCAGGAGAACTGTTACTTCGCCATTTCACCGGAATGTCACGGTCGCAGTTGTTTGCCAATGTTCGGGAGGAGTTATCGCCGGAAGTGTGGGAATCCTTTGAGCAAGCGGTCCATCAGCATGCCCAGGGTGTCCCCGTCCAATATATCATCGGTACAGAAGATTTTTACGGTCGCACCTTTCGCGTCAATCCTTCCGTCCTTATTCCAAGGCCTGAAACCGAAGAACTCGTGTACGGCGCACTGAAACGGATCAAGCGTCTTTTCGCATATAAAGACAAACTCAAACTTGCCGACATTGGCACCGGCAGCGGAGCCATCGCCATTACCATGAAACTAGAAGAACCTTTATTGAAGGTGACAGGCACCGATATTTCGCTAGAGGCTTTAATGGTGGCTCGGGAGAATGCGCAAAGGTTGGGAGCGGATGTGGACCTTCGCCAAGGGGATTTACTTGCTCCATTCTTCGGTGAAGCAGAGAAACTGGATATAGTCATGTCAAATCCGCCGTATATTCCGGTGGGGGATCAAGCGGAGATGTCGGAGGTTGTGACGGAGCATGAGCCACACAGTGCGTTGTTCGCGGGCAAAGATGGGCTAGATTTTTATCGTCGCTTTATGGTGGAACTGCCGAAGGTGCTGGCATCACAAGCCCTGGTTTGTTTTGAGATTGGTGCAGGGCAGGGTGAAGTGGTTGCTCAGCTATTACGAAACACATTTACCAACAGCAAAGTAGAAATAGTCAATGACATAAATGGCAAAGACCGAATGGTGTTTGTTGAGATCGGCTTTGGGGAGTAGTCCTCGGAGCCTTTTTATTTTTAAAAATAAAAAGCCGAGGGAGCCTGCTCGCGGGATTATTGCAGAAACTGGCGGAAATAACCGGATAAGTGGTGGGATTATCTAAAAAACTGGCGGGATTATAACTAAAACTCGCGGGATTCAGGTGAAAGCCCGCGGAATCCAGCCTAATCTCTCATAAACCACACCAGTATCGCGATAAAAAGAAGGCCAAAGAATGCTCTTTTTAAATGCCGCTAACCAAGTTAGCGGGATTATTTCTAAAAATTGACGGGAATATCCGAAAAAGAGGATGGATTATTGCAAAAAACTGCTCCAACCCAAATCTTTTAAAAAATACTAATTTTTAATAGTTTAAGATTCTGGCATTCTGTCCACAATGATGATAGTGAAGGGACGGTGCTGAGAGATGAGAAACAAGTTGGTAGTGTGGGCTTATCTAGCAATTCTATCGTTTGCAACGATATTAAATTTATATATGCCGAAAACAGAGGCGGCTTCAAAGGAATCGATTGTTATACCGGGTGAGGCGATTCGCCTGCGGATCCTGGCTAATAGTGATTTTGAAAAGGACCAAGCGATTAAACGAAAAGTGCGAGATGAGGTTAATGCGCAAATCACCTTATGGGTGCAGGATTTGACCTCTATGGATCAAGCACGAAAGGTGATTAATACTAAACTTCCTGAGATACAATCCATCGCAGAAAAGGTGGTCCGTGAACAAGGGTCTGATCAGTCAGTTAAAGTAGAATTCGGCAAAGTGCAGTTTCCAACAAAATTGTACGGTCAGTACTTGTACCCAGCAGGTAAGTATCAGGCAATTCTTATCACCCTGGGTAAAGGGGAAGGGGCCAATTGGTGGTGCGTTCTCTACCCACCGCTCTGCTTTCTCGATTTTTCAAACGGAGTAGCCGTAAGTAAAGGATTTGATGAAAAGCAAGTGGCTGCTGCGCAATCTGAACCTCCAGAGGTCGTAACTGAACAGCAGGACGAAGTGGCACAGGATAAAGAATCATTGAAGCAGGACCAAGAACGGGAAGAACCTCAGCAGAAAGAAGAAAAGAAAGCACCAGTAGTACAAAAAGAATCACAAGTAGCGCAAAAAGAAACACCAGTGAAACAAGAGACCAAAAAAGAGCCGATTTCTAAAAAAGAACCCACTAATAAGACTCCGAATGAAAAAATCACGGATATCCAAAAGAACAACGATAAAACCGAGAAACTAGACCAAACAACGGCAAAAGAATCAGCTGCTCCGGTCTATACATCAGAAGATGAGCAGCCAGTAAAGGTGAAATTCTTCGTTGTGGAAATGTGGGAGAAGATGTTCGACTAAAGGCTTAGACCATTTAAGGGGTCGGCCTCTTTTATTTTTCTAAAAATACTAGATTTGCCGGTTCTATTTTACCTACCTTTTCATACTCATAGAGTAGAACTAAAAAAAGAGGTGGATGCGATGCAGGCGTTGATTCGTAAAGGAACAAAAGAGGACCTCAATCGGTTAAGAGATTTTTTATTAA
The DNA here is from genome assembly GCF_036962145.1 of Bacillus sp. JJ1764. Classification (NCBI taxonomy): domain Bacteria; kingdom Bacillati; phylum Bacillota; class Bacilli; order Caryophanales; family Bacillaceae; genus Bacillus; species Bacillus sp. JJ1764. Next base: position 45,795 of record NZ_JBALNY010000045.1, read on the forward strand.
AAGCAAAGCTCGGAACGGATGGGCTTTCAGAGGATACAATTGGATCATTTCTACTATTAGAAAATGGGAAAGGGGAGCTTGTTGGTTCCTTAGGGATGGAAGTGTTTGAGAGAGTTGGGCTGCTTCGTTCGTTAGTCGTATCTTCTGGATGGGCTGAGAAGGAGATCCTCGTCCTGTTTGATCAAATGGTTCAACTGGCAAAAGAACGGGGGATGGAGAGTCTATTTTTAGCCACTAATAAACCAATGGCAGTGGCGTTTTTCGAGTTGATGGGCTTTCAACAGATTAGACGGGAGTCACTTCCGGAGGAGTTATTGTTATCAAATCATATTCGACACGTTTTTAATGTGGATAACTCGTTATTTTTCAAATTCACCCTTTGACTTTGTGGATATACCCCCGAAGTTATCCACTTTTTTCGCTTACTTATACACAATTTGTGGATAAAACTTGTATTTATGGCTGCCTTCTTTTATACTTGCAAACGTATAAAGTGTAAAAAGTGAGTCATTGAGCCTAAATTCGTCATTTTTCGACGCAATGACTTCTGGATCATAAAGGTGGATAACTATGAAGACAAAAGTATGGAAAGTGGATAAATATGTGGATAATCTGGAAAGTAATCCACAACTTGTGGATGCCGCGCAACTTTTACGGGATAACGAAGTGGTGGCCCTTCCTACCGAAACGGTTTATGGACTGGGCGGAAATGCTTTCAATGATGAAGCTGTTGAAAAGATCTACGCCGCAAAAGGACGACCAGGCGATAATCCACTGATTATTCACATTGCTGATAGGGAACAGCTAAACGATTTTGTAGCTGAGATTCCGGAAAAGGCAGAACAATTAATGAACGGGTTCTGGCCTGGACCCTTAACCATTATTTTAAAAATGAAGCAAGGGGTTTTGTCAGAAAAGGCATCAGCAGGGCTCACCACAGTCGGGGTTAGAATGCCAGACCATCCGGTTGCACTGGCCCTCCTAAAACAATGCGGTCTGCCGATTGCTGCTCCGAGTGCCAACAGCTCAGGGAAGCCAAGTCCGACAACTGCACAGCATGTGATCGATGACTTACAAGGGAAAATTGCCGGGGTCCTTGATGGTGGGCCAACTGGAGTAGGAGTGGAATCCACCGTGATCGACTGTACGGAGGCAATCCCAGTCATTTTAAGGCCAGGTGGGGTTACGCTGGAGCAGCTCCAAGAGGTGATTGGAGAAGTGAAGGTTGATCCGGCCCTAACCGATGAGGCTGCTAAACCGAAAGCACCAGGCATGAAGTATCGCCACTATGCTCCGAATGCCCCGCTTTATTTGGTCACAGGCACCAAGGAATTTTTACAAGGCTTAGTGGATGAAAAACAGCAAGAGAGCTTGCGAGTTGGAGTGCTGACAACGGAGGAGCATCAGACTGAATACAGAGCAGATTACGTGCTGGCTTGTGGGAAGCGCAGTGAACTCGAATCAGTAGCAGCCGCTCTTTACGATACACTCCGTCAGTTTAATCAGTCCAATGTAGATGTCATTTTTAGTGAAATGTTCCCTAGCGAAGGTGTGGGACATGCCATCATGAACAGGCTTCTTAAAGCAGCTGGAAACAAAATCATTTCAGAGTAAAAGTCAGAGATTCTCTGGCTTTTTTTATAGCTTCTAAAACCATTTGGACGTGCATAAGTTGAAATAGTTAGTCCAAGGGAGCGTGGCAGAAGTGACAGAAATGGTTGGCGAATTAATAACATTAATAATAATGGCAACTGCCTTAGGAATGGATGCTTTTTCAGTCGGACTCGGAATGGGCATGTACAAATTGCGCTTGCGGAAAATTTTTAAAATCGGAATGACCATTGGGTTATTTCATGTTTTTATGCCGCTTGCCGGAATGACGGCTGGGAGATTTTTATCGGATAAATTTGGAGCAGTCGCCACTTTTATTGGCGGTTTATTGTTAATTATATTAGGGGTGCAAATGATTTGGGCAAGTTTGAAACCTGGCGAGCAGAAGTCGATTTCTCCGGTGGGCATCGGTTTGTTGATTTTTGCATTCAGTGTCAGTCTTGATAGCTTCTCAGTAGGGCTAACTCTAGGGATTTATGGGGCTAAAACGATAATGGTCTTATTATGCTTTGGGATTATCGCCACTGTGCAAACCTGGGCAGGCCTGCTGCTGGGAAAAAAGGTACAAGGATGGCTTGGGGCATATAGTGAGGCGCTGGGTGGCGCCATATTACTGGCGTTTGGATTTAAGTTGATTACGATATTTTGGTAACGGCTTATTGAAAAAGGTGATATAGTAATAGAGAGAGACAACCTAGCTACGGCAGTGGATGCCGATTATACATATTGTTTAGAAAATTGTTTTATAATAGAAGGAAAGGGGGCAAACACATTGCGGCGCATACTGTTTGTATGTACGGGAAACACATGTAGAAGTCCAATGGCAGAAGCGATTTTGAAAAACAAAGATTTGGCGGGAATGGAAGTAAAATCAGCAGGAATTTATGCGGCGAACGGAAGCGAAGCATCTCCTCATGCCAAACAAGTTTTGAAAAATAACCAAATTACTCATCAGCATAGTTCCACCTTATTGTCCGACAAGGAGGTTGAATGGGCGGAACTGATTCTGACCATGACCTCGGCCCATAAATTTGCCATCCAGCAGCAGTACCCAAAATCGATTGAAAAGGTTTTTACTTTAAAGGAATTTACCGGGGAAGAGTTTGATCACGATGTGGTCGACCCATTCGGGGGAAGCTTGGCTATTTACGAAGAAACCTACAAAGAGCTGGACCAACTTATTAATAAGGCCATCGAAAAAATTCAACAATGGCGGGAAATTAAATAGGCAGGAGCTCTCTTTTTTTAAGAGGGCTTTTATATTTTTGTTTGGGCTTTATATTTTTCAGGCAGTATGTCAAAATTAAAGCAGAAAGAGTTTAGAACATAGGAGGAATTCTCATGAGAGTAGCATTAGCGTCTGACCATGGCGGCATCCACATTCGCAAGGAGATCGCCAATCTATTGGACGAGTTAAACATAGAATACGTTGATTTTGGCTGTGAATGTGAAACATCAGTTGATTATCCGGATTATGCCCTGCCAGTAGCAGAAAAGGTGGCAAGCGGTGAGTTTGACCGCGGGATTTTAATTTGTGGAACTGGAATTGGAATGAGTATTGCAGCGAACAAAGTAAAGGGTGTGCGCTGTGCACTTGTTCACGATACATTCAGCGCTAAAGCAACTCGCGCCCACAATGACAGCAATATGTTGGCAATGGGCGAGCGTGTCATTGGCCCAGGATTGGCAAGGGATATTGCCCAAATCTGGTTAACTGAGGATTTTGAAGGCGGTCGCCACGCAAACCGGGTTGGCAAAATTACGGATTATGAAAGTAAGAACCAATAAAATCAGATTATGCTACAGAAAGGTCGAGGCGTATGATCCAGGAATGGGAAAAAGAGCTGGAAGCAATTTTGGAAGAATTTAAAAATCAGGAGTCTCTCAAAGCGGGTCAACTGCTAGTGGTGGGCTGCAGCACAAGTGAGGTCATTGGTGAAAGGATTGGCACGGCTGGAACTCTAGATGTGGCAGAAATGATTTTTCAAGGGCTTAAAAATCTCCAAGCGGAAACCGGGATTCAGTTGGCCTTCCAATGTTGTGAGCATTTAAATCGAGCTCTTGTACTGGAACGTTCGACTGCAATGGAGCGGGGATTTGATGAAGTTTCCGTCGTGCCTGTCCGCCATGCTGGCGGTGCCATGGCTACATATGCTTTTGGTAAACTGGCTGACCCTGTTGTGGTGGAATTCGTGAAGGCAGAATTGGGGATCGATATCGGACACACCTTAATCGGCATGCATCTCAAGCACGTTGCTGTACCGGTTCGAGTAAAACAGAAAACATTGGGACATGCCCAAGTCACTCTAGCTAAATCACGACCAAAGCTGATTGGCGGTGCAAGAGCTGTATATGAGCTAAACACGGAAAATATAAGTTGTCATTAAGGTTAATGTTCGGAAATTGAACTAGTTCTACTGGAAATTATAATTAAATAGGGTTAATCCTTTGCAATTGGCGAACAATTTTTATAAAATAAGGCTAAATCCTTTCTTTTTATAAAAAACATGCTAAAATAGAGAAAGAATTTTCTAACTGTTTTGGAACATAGGGGGGTTAACCATGAAGCATTTGTCACAATTAGACGAGCAGGTTTTTCAAGCGATTCAAAAGGAATTAGGACGTCAACGCTCCAAAATCGAACTTATTGCCTCAGAAAACTTTGTCAGTGAAGCGGTAATGGAAGCACAGGGATCTGTTTTAACAAACAAGTATGCTGAAGGCTATCCAGGCCGTCGTTATTATGGCGGTTGCGAGTATGTCGATATTGTTGAAGATCTTGCCCGTGACCGCGCGAAACAAATTTTTGGTGCGGAATATGTAAACGTGCAGCCACATTCCGGCGCCCAAGCCAATATGGCCGTTTATTTCACCATCCTTGAACAAGGTGATACGGTTTTGGGAATGAACTTATCTCACGGCGGTCACTTGACTCACGGCAGCCCAGTCAACTTCAGTGGTATTCAATATAAATTCGTTGAATATGGTGTCGATGAAACAACCCATCGGATTAACTATGAGGATGTATTGGCAAAAGCGCGTGAACACAAGCCAAAGCTAATTGTAGCAGGTGCAAGCGCCTATCCAAGAGAAATTGATTTTGCTAAATTCCGTGAGATCGCTGATGAAGTAGGTGCCTTCCTCATGGTGGATATGGCTCACATCGCAGGTCTTGTCGCTGCAGGCTTACATCAAAATCCAGTTCCTTATGCTGATTTTGTTACAACGACTACTCATAAAACCTTACGCGGTCCACGTGGCGGGATGATTCTTTGCAGAGAAGAATTTGGCAAGAAGATCGATAAATCTATCTTCCCTGGCATTCAAGGCGGTCCACTTATGCACGTAATTGCTGCTAAAGCAGTAGCATTTGGTGAAGCATTACAAGATAACTTCAAAGATTATGCGAAACAAATTATTGCCAATGCCCAGCGTTTGGCTGAAAGCCTTCAAAAAGAAGGAATCAAACTTGTTTCCGGTGGAACAGACAACCATTTATTATTAGTAGATTTACAATCTCTTGGTTTAACTGGAAAGGTTGCCGAGCATGTTCTTGATGAAGTTGGCATTACTGTCAATAAAAACACCATTCCATTTGACCCGCAAAGCCCATTTGTAACCAGCGGAATCCGTATTGGAACAGCTGCTGTAACATCTCGTGGTTTTGGTCTGGCAGATATGGACGAAATTGCTTCCATCATTGCCTACACATTGAAAAATCATGAGGACGAAGCTGCCTTAGAGGAAGCCCGCAAACGTGTGGACACCCTTTCAAGCAAATTTGTTCTTTATCCTGAATATTAACTAGAAAAAATCGGCCTACCTTGATACAGTGGGCCGATTTTTGTTGTAAAGGATTTGACAAAAATTTCACCTCGTCTTTAGTTGCTCATTGGATTGTTTTTCTGTAAAATGGGGCATAGTGTAAAAAATTGATCATAAAAGGGGCGATTCTTGTGGCTAAGGTCTACGTCTTTGACCATCCGCTTATTCAGCACAAACTTACTTACATACGTGATAAACATACTGGAACAAAAGATTTCCGTGAACTGGTTGACGAAGTTGCAACACTCATGGCATTTGAAATCACCAGAGATATGCCACTTGAAGAAACGGACATCGAAACACCAGTCTGCAAAACCAAATCCAAGATCCTTTCAGGGAAAAAAATCGGAATCGTACCAATTCTTCGTGCAGGAATTGGCATGGTGGACGGCATTTTAAAATTAATCCCAGCTGCGAAGGTAGGGCATATTGGTTTATATAGAGACCCTGAAACATTGCAACCAGTTGAATACTATGTAAAACTTCCAAAGGACGTGGAAGAGCGTGACTTTATCGTAGTAGATCCAATGCTTGCAACCGGCGGATCTGCTATCGAAGCAATCCACGGCTTGAAAAAGCGCGGTGCTAAAAACATCAAATTTATGTGCTTAATCGCAGCTCCTGAAGGCGTCGAAGCAGTAAAATCAGCTCATCCAGACGTAGATATCTACATTGCTGCTCTTGACGAGAAGCTAAACGACCACGGTTACATCGTACCAGGCCTAGGTGATGCTGGCGACCGTCTATTTGGAACAAAATAATGTGGGAAAAAGTGTCACAGGCATAGTGCTTGCGGCACTTTTTTTGTTATATGCACGAAAAATGAGAGGTGCCTTGCCGAAAGCACCCTTTTACTTCAGGATTAACGTGGTTTACTTGCGGTATGGAGTCATTTACTTGCGAAACTACCCCATTTACTTGAGAAAACCGTCCACTTACTTGCGTCCCTCCTGCATACTTTCTCCTCCCAAAGAAAACGCTATGGAAAAAAGGGGATTGCCTTTATATGAAATTGCTGCTCGCCTTACTGCTTGCTTTTCAAACTCCCAACCTGTTAATCACCCCGCCAATACCGGTATCCACCAAGGATGAGATTGCCATCGTCATCCTCAATCAGCCCAAATCAGAACAGGAAATTAAACAGCTTCTCGCTCCATACAGAAAGATTAAGCTGCGGCGTGTGTTTAACGAGGCGATCACCGGGTTCTCTGTTCAAGGTCCGCCAGCAGAAATGACCCTGCTTGCTGCTAAGCAGTCCATAACCCACATCTCACCCGTCACCGAGTACCGCGCTGAGGTGGAGG
>NZ_JBALNY010000045.1:52557-62471 GCF_036962145.1 Bacillus sp. JJ1764
GTGGAGGAGAGTGTGAAAATCATCGGCGGGGATGAGGTCCGCGGTTATTTTGACAGAGCCAACCAACGGCTTACCGGTAAAGGAGTAACAGTGGCAGTGATTGATACCGGAGTAGACTATACTCATCCCGATCTCATCCGCAATTATGGAGGTGGCCATGATTTGGTCGATGGTGACAACGATCCGATGGAAACGTTGGCCGCAGGACAAGCAACCATCCACGGGACACATGTTGCCGGCATTATCGCGGCCAATGGAAAAATAAACGGTGTCGCCCCAGAAGCGAAAATAATTGCATATCGAGCGCTTGGCCCTGGCGGTGGTGGGACAACGGAGCAAGTGCTTGCTGCCATTGAAGAAGCCATTAAAGATAAAGTCGATATCATGAACCTTTCACTCGGGAATAGCATTAACGGCCCGGACTTACCCATCAGTTTGGCACTTAACCGCGCTGTGGAAAAGGGGATCGTCGCAGTAGCCGCATCTGGAAATTCTGGTCCAAATATCTGGACAGTTGGTTCTCCGGGGACAGCTTCAAAGGCAATATCCGTTGGGGCGTCTACACCCACGATGGACATCGCGTATTTAGATGTAGAAGGAATAGAGGGAAAAATCCGTATTCAGCCGATGGAAGGTTCAGTGCCATGGAACCTTGATCGATCGCTAGAGTTGGTCGAAGGTGGAATGGGAAGAAAAACGGATTTAAAAAACGTTCAAGGAAAAATTGCCCTAATTGAACGGGGGACACTTACCTTTACGGAAAAGGCCAATAATGCACGCGCGGCGGGAGCGAAAGCGGTCATCATTTATAACAATGTCAACGGTAGCTTTATGGGTAACCTTGATGGAATGTTGGATATCCCTGTCGGTTCCCTCACGAAGGAGGAGGGAAAGAGGCTGCAAAGAGCCATTCAAAACGGCAAAGGTCTATCAAGAGTTCAAATAATAAAGGAAAAAGATCGTCTAGCTGATTTTAGCTCCAGGGGGCCGGTAACGATGACCTGGGATATAAAGCCGGATATTGTTGCCCCTGGCGTTGCGATTCATTCAACCATACCAGGAGGTTATTTATCGCTCCAAGGAACAAGTATGGCAGCGCCTCATGTCGCCGGTGCATGTGCCTTAATTAAACAGGCCCACCCTGACTGGACACCCGATCAAATAAAGGCTGCCCTAATGAATACAGCAAAACCGCTTGTGAAAACAGAAACCTCCCTTGAATTAAGCCGTGGATCAGGTCCCATCAACGCGCCCTATTATCATACCTATGCCCAAGGAGCTGGCAGAATTCAAGTAGATGAGGCAATCAAGACCGAATCACTCATCATGCCAGGGAGCATTAAATTTGGGAAATTCACTGAAGGTAAGAATAGCCATACTGCCACTTTAAAAATAGAAAATACAAGCAGTCGAACACAAAGGTACTCATTTGATCTGCCCAAGCAAAGGGAAGGACTCAACTGGCGGTTCCCGATATCATTTTCATTGGGACCAAAACAATCAAAGGAGGTAACAGTTGAGCTTGAGGTCGATCCAAAAGTGTTTAAAGAGAAGATTTTTGATGGCTATTTAGCTGTAAATGCTGGGGATACGATCTATCATGTTCCTTATTTATATGTTCTTGAGGAACCGGGCTACCCGAGAATAATGGGCTTTGATTTTACTCCAGGGGATCAGCCAGGCACTTATCGGTATGAGGTGTATATGCCAGGGGGAGCTGAGGAGTTTGGCATTGCGCTCTTTAACCCTGAGGACTATCGTTTTGTTCAGTTTTTGGATTCCAGCACAAACGTGAAAAAAGGGCTAATTCGAAAAGAGCTATCACAAGAAAGTTTACCGCCGGCAGGCACATATAGGGTGAAAGTTTTTGCCAAAAAAGCCGGCAAAGAGGACTTTATTGAAACGATGATTGTCATTGACAAATAAAAGGAGCTGTTGCCAGCTCTTTTTATTTTGCAAAATAACTTCGGGAAATAACTAGAAATAACTTTCTAAGTAGTATTAAATCAAAAATTTTTCCAATTTTATTATAAAAAATGAAACCAAATTAGTAGAAAATCCGTAAGAATATTTTGTACTACGTAGGTAGTGTTAAGGTAATTTAAATTTATAAAATTCGGGAAATTGCATGTAGATTAATTCACGTAAACCAATTGACATTAAACATTGCCTATTGTATGCTAACAAAGGGTGTAATCATAGCGTTTTCATTAAAATTTCATTTGACACGAGCCCAACAATGTTATATTCTTGAATAATTTATTTCCAACACCCATTCTCTTATGGTGAGGATGATTTTTTATGCAAAAAGATCGAAATCCATTTCGTGCTATGGCCTTAATGTCCGCGATTGTCTCCCAATTGGTAGGCTCTATTTTAATAGGAATATTTGCAGGCAGATGGATCGATAAGAATTGGGGTACAGAGCCAATTTTCTTAATTATCGGACTGTTGTTGGGGCTTTCTGCAGGTGTATATTCCATGTTGCTCTCAATCCGTCAGTTTTATTCAGGAGATAAATAACCATGCCAGATTTTAAAGAACTATATAACAGACAGCGAAAATGGACTTTTTACATATTATCCATTTGTGTACTTGGCTGGGGGTTTACATCCTACAAAACCGTTTTCCTTGGAATCATATTAGGTACCATTTTTAGCAACGTGAATCTTTGGTTGTTAATGAGAAAGGCAGACAAATTTGACAAAGCCATCTCTCAAGGAAAAAAACTGCGTTCGCTTGGATCCCTACAAAGATTAGCAATGGCAGCGATTTCAGTAACAATTGCCTTAAAATGTCCACAATATTTTAGGGTAGAAGGTGTTGCATTGGGGCTAATGACATCCTATATTGTCATTATGATAGATTATTTTTATCATGCACTGCATGTACATAAATAAACGGGAAGCGAGGTGAAGTTTACATGCATCATGGGGCTCCTGAGTTTGAATTTATGGGTCTTTGGTTTAACGCGGCGAATATGTTGATGATTACCGTATCCAGTGTGATTGTTTTCTTAATTGCCGTGATAGCAACCCGCAAACTGGCCATGAAACCTACAGGGATGCAAAACTTTTTGGAGTGGGTGATGGACTTTGTTAAGGGCATCATCAACAGTACAATGGATTGGAAGGACGGCGGAAGATTTCATGTTCTCGGTCTGACAATCATCATGTACGTTTTTGTATCCAATATGCTAGGTCTGCCATTTGCAATTATTGTTGACGAAAAACTTTGGTGGAAATCGCCAACAGCTGACCCAGTAATCACTTTAACCATGGCGGTTATGGTAGTCGGGTTAACGCATTTTTATGGCGTGAAATTAAGAGGGGCGAAAGCCTACGGGGGAACGTTCTTCAGCCCAATGAAGTTTTTATTCCCGTTAAAAATTATTGAGGAATTTGCCAATACCTTAACGCTTGGTCTGCGTCTTTACGGTAACATTTATGCCGGGGAATTGTTGCTATCTTTATTAGCAGCTGGACTAGCACATCAAGGTATAGCAGGGTTTATTGCAGCTATTCCGCTGACCTTTGTCTGGCAGGCATTCTCGATTTTCGTCGGATGTATTCAGGCGTATATCTTTACTATGTTAACAATGGTTTATATGTCTCATAAAGTGAGCGCTGACCATTAATTTTATAAGAAGTTGAAAACAAATAAAAAACTTATTTATCCATTTTTAAGGAGGAACAAAATAATGAATCTTATAGCAGCAGCAATCGCAATCGGTTTAGCAGCAGTAGGTGCAGGTATCGGTAACGGTCTTATCGTAGGCCGTACAGTAGAAGGGATCGCTCGTCAGCCTGAAGCACGTGGATTACTACAAACTACAATGTTCATCGGGGTTGCGTTAGTTGAGGCGTTACCAATCATCGGCGTAGTTATCGCGTTCATGGTTTTAAATCGCTAAAATTTCAAAAATTGCAAATGGCGGAGTCGATTGTCTTGAAACCTTCGCCATTCATTTATGTCTATTTTTGTCATGCGTGATAAACTCTTGAAAGGAGTGAACCCAAGGTGTTATTGAGCAATCTTGTATTGGGTGCTGCCGAAGGTACCCATATTAATTTTGGAGATATTTTCTTCCAGTTAATCGTGTTTATCCTGTTATTAGCACTGCTTAAAAAATTCGCATGGGGTCCGCTGATGGGCATCATGAAAACTCGTGAAGATCACATCGCGAGCGAAATAAATGCAGCAGAAGAAAGCCGTAAAGAAGCGAAAAAGCTTTTAGAAGAACAAAGAAGTCTTTTAAAAGAAGCACGCAATGAAGCACAAACTTTGATTGAAAATGCCAGAAAACAAGGCGAAATTCAAGGTGACGAAGTCATTGCTGCAGCCCGCACTGAAGCGGAACGCGTTAAAGATGCTGCTAAATTGGAAATTGAACAACAGAAGGAAAGAGCCGTTGCCGCCATTCGCGAACAAGTTGCTTCTTTATCTGTTTTAATTGCCTCTAAAGTCATTGAAAAGGAATTGACTCAGGCAGACCAAGATCAGTTGATTAATGAGTATATTAAAGAGGCAGGAGAACGGCGATGAGTAATATCTTAGTAGCAAAACGCTACGCATCGGCCCTGTTTCAAATTGCAAAGGATCAACAAAGCGTATCCTTGGTAGAAGAAGATCTTCGTGTAATCAGAGAAGTTTTAGATTATAACAGTGATCTAAAAGCTGTTTTAAAATCTTCCAAAGTTACTAACGAACAGAAAAAAGAGATGATCAGAGCTGCGTTTGCAACAGTAAACGTCTATGTTTTGAACACATTACTAATTATGGTCGATCGACATCGCGTTAATGAATTGGTTGAAGTCGTCAACCAATTCATTGAAATGGCTAATCAGGAAATGGGAATTGCCGAAGCGGAGGTCTATACGACACGTCCATTATCGGATGCTGAACGTGAGGCTATGTCCGCAGTATTTGCCGCGAAAATTGGTAAAAAGACTCTTAAAATTGAGAATATCGTAGATTCCGATTTGCTCGGTGGCGTCAAGCTCCGCATCGGAAATCGTATATATGATGGATCATTACGCGGTCAGTTAGACCGTTTAGAACGTAAATTGTTAAGCTAGGATTCTTAGATAGGGGTGAAATTCATGAGCATCAAAGCTGAAGAAATCAGCGCCCTGATAAAAAAGCAGATCGAAAACTATCAGGCAGACATTCAAGTTACGGATGTAGGTACTGTTATCTCTGTCGGTGACGGTATCGCCCGTGTTCATGGCCTCGACAATGTTATGGCCGGAGAACTTGTTGAATTTTCAAACGGCGTTATGGGTATGGCACAAAACCTTGAAGAAAATAACGTCGGTATTATCATCCTTGGACCTTACACTGAAATTCGTGAAGGTGACGAGGTTCGCCGTACAGGCCGCATCATGGAGGTTCCAGTTGGTGAAGGACTAATCGGACGTGTAGTAAACTCATTAGGACAACCTATCGATGGTATGGGTCCAATCAATTCTACAAAAACTCGCCCAGTTGAAGCAGTTGCTTCAGGCGTTATGGCACGTAAATCCGTTCATGAGCCATTACAAACTGGTATTAAAGCGATTGACGCCCTTGTACCAATTGGCCGCGGACAGCGTGAGTTAATCATCGGTGACCGTCAAACAGGTAAGACATCTGTTGCGATTGATACAATCTTGAACCAAAAAGGTCAAGACATGATCTGTATCTATGTTGCGATTGGACAAAAAGAATCAACCGTACGTGGTGCAGTTGAAACTTTACGTAAAAATGGCGCATTAGAATACTCAATCGTTGTTTCTGCATCAGCATCACAACCAGCTCCAATGCTATTCTTAGCACCGTATGCTGGTGTTGCGATGGCTGAAGAGTTTATGTATTCAGGCAAACACGTTTTAATCGTATATGATGATTTATCTAAACAAGCGGCTGCATACCGTGAGCTATCCCTATTACTTCGCCGTCCTCCAGGTCGTGAAGCATATCCAGGGGACGTTTTCTATCTGCACTCCCGCTTATTAGAGCGTGCAGCTAAGTTAAGTGATGCACTTGGTGCTGGTTCCATTACGGCATTACCATTTATTGAAACACAAGCAGGGGACGTTTCTGCATATATCCCAACAAACGTTATTTCCATTACAGATGGACAAATTTTCTTACAGTCAGACCTATTCTTCTCCGGTGTTCGTCCGGCGATCAACGCAGGTCTTTCCGTATCCCGCGTAGGTGGATCCGCGCAAATTAAGGCAATGAAAAAAGTTGCTGGTACACTGCGTCTTGACTTGGCTTCGTACCGAGAACTTGAAGCATTTGCTCAATTTGGTTCTGACCTTGATAAAGCGACACAAGCAAAGCTTGCTCGTGGTGCGCGTACAGTTGAAGTGTTAAAACAGGACCTTCACAAGCCGCTACCAGTTGAAAAGCAAGTTATGATTTTATATGCATTAACACGTGGATTCCTTGACGATATTCCATTACAGGATATTCGCCGTTTTGAATCTGAATTCCATAACTGGATGGACCTCAATCGCAAAGAGTTGTTAGACCAGATTGTTACGACGAAGGACCTTCCTTCCGATGACGATTTATCAGATGCAATCAACACCTTCAAAAAGACGTTTGCTACATCTGAATAATCCAGGTCTGACATATAGAACAGGGATGGTGACAGTCACTTCCAACAAGTGTCTGTCACCAACCAGACATTCTTTGAGTGAGGGTGGTGAGAACCTATGGCTTCATTACGCGATATAAAAAATCGCATCAATTCGACGAAAAAGACGAGTCAAATTACCAAGGCAATGGAAATGACCTCGGCTGCTAAATGGAATAAAGGCGTATTAAATGCAAAAGCGTTCGTTCCGTATATGGAAAAAATCCAGGAAGTGACGGCGTCCATTGCAATCGGTACAGGTGGAGTGTCACATCCGATGCTGCAACACCGTCCGGTTAAGAAAACCGCCTATATCGTTATGACTTCTGACCGTGGACTTGCTGGCGCATTTAACAGTAACGTCATTCGTCGTGTCCATCAGACAATCCAAAGCCGTCATAAATCAAATGATGAATTTGCGATTATCGCCATTGGAAGAGTTGGCCGCGATTTCTTCGTTAAGCGCGGTATGGATGTGGCGCTTGAAATCGTTGGAGTTTCCGACCAGCCAAGCTTCCAGGACATTAAGGACATAACCAGCACAACCGTAGGCATGTTTGCCGATGGAACATTTGATGAAATTTATCTCTATTACTGTCATTATCGAAGCGCGATTTCGCAGGAAGTGACCGAGAAGAAGCTACTTCCTTTACAGGATATTTCGACTACTCACAAGCTCACATCCTATGAATTTGAGCCGTCACCGGAAGAAATTCTCGAAGTGTTGCTGCCGCAATATGCAGAGAGCTTAATTTATGGTGCTCTCCTTGACAGCAAAGCTAGTGAACACGCTGCCCGGATGACTGCAATGAGAAACGCAACGGATAATGCACACGAATTAATTAGTTCCTATACATTAAGCTACAACCGTGCCCGCCAGGCTTCGATTACGCAAGAAATCACCGAAATCGTTGGCGGCGCATCAGCGCTAGAATAATAAAACGTCAACCCCCCTTTTTTTTGAAAAAACAGCCTGGTAGACTGTGCCAGATGGGGATTACGCCTAGAAATGGATTCTACCGCGAATCCTTTGTGTTCACAGTTGAACACGTGGCGGAACACTCTCAAGGTTCGTTTTTAAAAAAAGGGGTCGGAATAGGCAAAAAGTAAGTTAGGAGGGAAAACGATGAACAAAGGACGCGTTCTGCAGATTATGGGTCCGGTTGTTGACGTTAAGTTTGAAAACGGTCATCTTCCAGAGATCTATAACGCATTAAAAGTTGTGAATCATGCGCGTAATGAATCAGAAGTTGAAATCAACTTAACCCTTGAAGTAGCCCTTCATTTAGGTGATGATACAGTTCGTACGATCGCGATGGCTTCCACTGATGGATTGACTCGTGGTTTAGAGGTAGAGGATATGGGTAGACCAATTTCCGTACCAGTTGGGGAACCGACACTTGGTCGTGTATTCAACGTATTAGGTGAGGCGATTGACCTTAAAGAGGATGTTCCGGCTTCTGCACGCCGTGATGCTATTCACCGTGAAGCACCAACATTTGAAAATCTATCTACTGAAGTAGAAATTCTTGAAACTGGTATTAAAGTAGTAGACTTGCTTGCTCCTTATATCAAGGGTGGTAAGATCGGTCTATTCGGTGGTGCCGGCGTTGGTAAAACCGTATTAATTCAGGAATTAATCAATAACATCGCTCAAGAGCACAGCGGTATTTCCGTATTCGCTGGTGTAGGTGAGCGTACTCGTGAAGGTAATGACCTTTATCATGAAATGACGGATTCAGGCGTTATCAAGCAAACTGCGATGGTATTCGGTCAGATGAACGAGCCTCCTGGTGCACGTATGCGTGTTGCTTTGACTGGTTTGACCATGGCTGAATATTTCCGTGATGAGCAAGGGCAAGACGTGTTGTTCTTCATGGATAACATCTTCCGTTTCACACAGGCAGGTTCTGAGGTATCCGCGTTGCTTGGCCGTATGCCATCTGCGGTAGGTTACCAACCAACACTTGCTACTGAAATGGGTAAATTACAAGAGCGTATTACTTCTACTAATAAAGGTTCTGTTACATCTATTCAAGCGATTTACGTACCAGCCGATGACTACACTGACCCGGCTCCTGCTACAACATTCGCTCACTTGGATGCAACAACAAACCTTGAGCGTAAGCTTTCTGAAATGGGTATCTACCCTGCGGTGGACCCATTAGCATCAACTTCTCGTGCCCTATCACCTGAAATCGTCGGGGAAGAGCACTATTCAGTAGCTCGTAGAGTTCAGCAGACTTTACAACGCTACCGTGAATTACAGGATATCATCGCGATCCTTGGTATGGACGAACTTTCTGATGAAGATAAGTTAGTCGTAGCACGTGCTCGTCGTATCCAGTTCTTCTTATCACAAAACTTCCACGTTGCTGAACAGTTTACAGGCCAACCAGGTTCTTATGTACCTGTTAAGGAAACTGTCCGTGGCTTTAAGGAAATCCTTGAAGGGAAATATGACCATCTTCCAGAGGATGCTTTCCGTCTTGTTGGTCGTATCGAAGAAGTGGTTGAGGCCGCAAAACGTATGGGTGTAGAGGCTTAAACTAGCCAGGAGGGTAAAAAATGAAGACGATTAAAGTCAATGTTGTTACTCCCGATGGCCCGGTGTATGACTCAGATGTGGAAATGGTAAGCACCAAGGCTAAAAGTGGTGATCTCGGTATTTTACCAGGACACATCTCGATGGTGGCACCGCTTGAAATTGGTGCTGTTCGCCTCAAAAAGGGTGGCAAAACAGAATTTGTTGCGGTTACAGGCGGTTTTCTTGAAGTCCGTCCTGATCAAGTAACGATTCTGGCTCAAGCTGCTGAGAAATCTGAAGATATCGATGTGGAACGTGCCCTAAAAGCGAAAGAACGTGCTGAGCAGCGTATGCAGGAACAAAAAGCCGAGATGATCGACTTTAGACGTGCCGAGCTCGCGCTAAGACGCGCCATCAATCGCCTCGCCGTAGCGGAAAAAAGATAATAATATTTTGTGAATAACCAAAACCCCTTTGGGCAGCTTTAAAAGGCTGTACAAAGGGGTTTTTTGTTATGTCTCCCATAAAAAAATCACAAACCCGGAGGTTATTACAATACTAATTAGCTGTTCATTTGCTGGAAACTATGTTGAATAGCTGTAATATGAATTGTTTGAAAGTTCATGAAAGCCAAATGGTAGAGGAAACACGAAAGGAGTGTCGTTCATAAAGGGGATGAAAGACAAATAGTAGAGGAAACACAAGGGGAGTGTCGTTCATGAAGGGGATGAAAGACAGATAGCGGAGGAAACACAAAAG
>NZ_JBALNY010000045.1:62539-64604 GCF_036962145.1 Bacillus sp. JJ1764
AGGAGTGTCGTTCATAAAAGGAATGAAAGCCAAATAGCGGAGGAAACACAAAAGGAGTGTCGTTCATAAAGGGAATGAAAGACAAATTGCGGAGGAATCACAAAAGGAGTGTCGTTCATAAAGGGGGTGAAAGCCAAATAGCGGAGGAATCACAAAAGAAAAGTTTTTTCTCTTACGGGGCAATTACTTTTAAGATTCCCAAGGATATGTCCGAAACAAAACCAAGTACCCTTTCTCATTATAGTATCTATAATAATTCCTCCATTGGCATTACGAAATAAAAGAATGAATGGGACTAAATTGAATATAGTTGTAGGGGCTGGTTTTTTAAAGTTTTCATTAAAATTTGAACAAATTATGACAAAATTCACAGACATTACCGAGTAATTACTATTTAATTAGGGTTGTTGCCGGTTTATTATTAGCAGGTTACAACCTGTTTGAAACCCTTTAGTACCTTATTCAACCCTCTGTGATTTTTGCAACTCTTTTTAGTCATGTCATCTCTCGTGCTTGCGCTGCAGATCACGCAAATTTCAGAGGAGGGGATACCCGTATTTGAAACAAACCAACAAGGGTGGTTATAATTGGGGTTTTATTGGTATAAGCTACCTGCACATTGCAACTCCGCTCCACTGTGAGCTTTGCGAAAATTTAACATCAAGTCTTTTTGAGAGTTGGCTCTAAAAAGCCTTGATTAAAAAAACTTTCGCGGCGTAGAATTCCAATTTTACATAGTGGGTTTTGTCGACACAAGTTTGTAACAATGTTATAATGTTATCGGTTACAATATTCATTAGTTTGAAAAATTCAACATTGGAGGGGATGACATGGAACTTTTAAATGTATATCAGAATAATTATCTGATAGTTTTTGTGTTCCTATGTCTCGGGGTTTTATTGCCAGTGGTGGCGTTATATTTGGGGAAGCTCCTACGGCCGTATAAGCCTAGTGAGGAGAAGTTAACCACATATGAGAGCGGTGTTGAGCCATTTCACGATTCACGTGTTCAGTTCAATGTCCGCTATTATATTTTTGCCCTAATGTTTGTTATTTTTGACGTAGAAACGGTGTTCTTATATCCTTGGGCCGTTGCCTACGATAAGCTAGGGGTTTTTGCACTTATCGAAATGCTACTTTTCGTGATTATGCTGTTAATTGGCCTAGTGTACGCTTGGAAGAAGAAGGTGCTACGATGGATTTAAACTTAGATGGCATTTCATCACTGGAAATGGAAGAGTTAAAAAGAAATGTATTTATGACATCGCTGGAGCAAGTGAAAGCATGGGCCCGAAGCAGTTCGCTTTACCCTGTTACATTTGGTCTGGCTTGTTGTGCGATTGAGATGATGGGTGTGGGTGCCGCTCACTATGACTTGGACCGTTTTGGTTCGTTCTTCCGTCCATCGCCGCGTCAATCAGACTGTATGATTGTTTCGGGTACGGTGACGAAGAAAATGGCGCCGATTTTACGCCGGTTATATGATCAGATGCCAGAACCGAAGTGGGTTATTGCGATGGGTTCCTGTGCCACTGCAGGCGGACCGTATGTCAAATCATACTCCGTTGTAAAAGGTGTCGATCAAATAGTTCCGGTTGATGTGTATATCCCGGGCTGTCCTCCAAACCCAGCAGCTTTAATTTACGGAATTAATAAGTTAAAGGAAAAAATTCGTTATGAAGCGAAGACTGGGAAGAAGGTGACCTGATAAATGAGCGGGGAAAAGGATCTCGAGCAATTAAAACGGGAAGCCGCTGAGAAGGCTAAGGCCGCAGCACTGGCGAGACGTCAGGCAAAAGCTCAGCAGGAGGCCGGACAGACACAGCAGGAAGCGCAGGACCAAGAAGAGGGCAAGGAAAAGGCCGCAGCGCCAACACCTGCAGGCGGAGCCGCCGATGACTTAGCGAAGAAAAAGGCCGCTGCAGCAGCCAAAGCAAAAGCCGCAGCATTAGCGAAAAAGCAGCGAGAAGGCATCGTGGAAGAGGAAACTCCAACGGTTGAAGCCACAGACGGAGAAGCCGATGACCTAGCGAAGAAAAAGGCAGCCGCAGCAGCCAAAGCAAAA
>NZ_JBALNY010000046.1:0-15242 GCF_036962145.1 Bacillus sp. JJ1764
AAATGATAATACACCTAATAAATTTCTCTTAATAATTTACCTTTTTATGTTTGCGCTAATACCAGTGGCTCAGTATCTTGTTAAAAAAAAATTAACTCATCGTGTAAAATATATTTATTTTATTAGTTACATATTCTTAACATTTATTAATGAAATAATTTCTTTTTCGAATAATCCTGAGTTATATAAGGGTGGAAATGCAGTTGAAATTTATTGGTTACTCCTATCTCCAATATTTGTTAGCAAACCTTTTGTTATAGTTGTTTCAATTGGTTTAGTATTAAAGTATACCCTAGCAGTATTAATAATTAAAGCTCCAATAGCTTTATTAGGAATTGCGTTAGTACTAGTTCTTTCATTGTTTTCATTCATTCTCCTGTTCCGTTTCGAATCATATGTAAATGCTATAAAAATATCATATGATCAACAACTTACAGGAATTGTAAAAGGTGTCATTGCTACACTTGAGCTAAAGGACCCATATACAAGAGGTCATAGTGAAAGAGTAGCAAGCTATGCAATAGAGCTAGCAAAACAATGTGGTAAATTTAGCTTAGATGAGTTGAAAAATTTCAATTTTGCTTGTTTACTTCATGATATAGGAAAGATTAATATTCCTGATCAAATATTAATGAAGCCAACAAAACTGACATCTGAAGAATATGAAATCATAAAATCTCATACATACGTAGGAGCAGATGCTGTTTCAAAAGTGGTTGGATTAAATAGTAGTATTGAGGTAATACAATCTCACCATGAGCGATGGGATGGAAAAGGCTATCCGGATCAATTGAAAGGGGAGGAAATACCATTCCTTGCTCGGGTTGCAGCAATTGCAGATGCATTTGATGCTATGACATCAAATAGATCCTATCGAAATGCCTTAAAAGTTGAAGAGGCATATAAAAGGATACTAGAGGGTAAAGGTACTCAGTTTGATCCTATATTAGTAGATATATTTGTTCAAGTATATCCAAAATGGAAAAAGATACATGAAAGCTCTATAAAAGAAGTAATTGAAAAAACCAAAATAGATAAATGATTATATTAATTTAAGGAGGTGATTGCGTTGAAAATACGTAAACTAAAAAAAGTGAAGGCTACTGGAACTGGCTCTTGTTGGATTTGTTTTTGGTGGTAAGAATTAGAGAAGGATGCTGGTAAAAGCTAAGCATCCTTCTTTAATTTTTGAATAATTGTTGTTAGGTATGGTGTATAAATGGATATTTCGGTGAATTCTCGACTAACTCTGGTACTAACAGAGATTCGAAAAGATAAAAAAAACTTCATAGTTGAAGACAAATCTTCCGGTGAATTTTACGAAATGCCAGAGATCTGTATAGATGCGATTCATTTAATTAATGATGGTTTTCAATTGGGGGACATTGAACGAGTCCTCAAGGAGAAATTTCCTGAAGAAGAAGTTGACCTCGTCGATTTTGCTAATCAGCTTCTCGAGTTACAGTTAATTGCTGAAATTGACGGTATTAAAGTGGAAAGACAAGAAATAAAAAAAGAAAGCTTAGGGTTTAAGTGGATTTCACCGAAGTTTGGGAAGTTCTTTTTTAATAAGGTAGCCTATTTTGTTTATGGGGCATTATTTCTTATTAATGTGTTTTTTTTCATTTGGAAGCCCTCTTTATTTCCACAATACAAGGATTTATTTATTTTTAACCTTATGGCATTGAATATCCCGGCATGGCTGTTATTATCGTTTTGTCTGGTGTTAATTCATGAATACGGTCATGTTTTAGCGTTAAGGTCACATGATCTACCGACGAAGCTAGAAATTGGCCACCGTTTATTTATAGTTGTGTTTGAAACTGACATGTCGTCGGTATGGAGGATTCCTTCAAAGGATCGAAATGTTTTGTATTTAGCAGGTCTTTGTTTTGATACTGTCATCCTTTTTATTGCATTAAGCTGTCAGCTTGTTTTTGATAAGGGCTCAGGGATTTTTCTAAGTATCATGAATGTTGTGGTATTAACTATCTTTATCAGGATGGTATATCAACTTGGAGTTTATATGAAGACCGACTTATATTATGTGTTCGAAAATATATCCGGATGCTACAACCTGATGGAAAATGCACAGCAGATGATTAGAAAGTGGCTTCCGTTTTCACAAGCCTCTTCGAAAAATGAAGTTATTTTTGAAGAAGAAAAGAAGACCGTTTTTTTGTATTCCATTTTTTATTTCCTAGGTGTGGTTTTATCTATTAGCCTATTTGTATTTTATTATATCCCCCAATTATGGTTTGCTCTGAAAAAGTCTCTCCCTGGTTTTTTGGATGGACCGGCCTCTCTATCGTTCTGGGATTCAGCCTTTTTCTTATTGCAACTCTTAATTGGTGTGGGACTTCTTCTGTATTCCTGGAAAAAAAAATATGATCGGGGATCTGCATAAGATTATTTGTGACAAAACTATGTCGAAAAATCAATTTTTAAGGGTTTTTTCCCCCGAGGATGAGGGAGTTCCCCTATATAGATAACACTTCTGTTTTTCTTACAATAAGAGTAAGAAAACGGAAGTGTTATTTTTTTGGAGGAGGATCTTGAAATGCAGTCTTCAACAATTTCAACGCATAAAAAGCAGGAACGCTCGATCAATGATGCGTTCGCATCTCATTTCGCTAAATCAATGTTTTTAACCATCACAGGGATTGCCATTTTAGTTTTTATGGGCACAAGAATGTTTACACATATTGACTTGAATCTTTACGGTTATATGGTCGGAACGATTACTTTTATCGGAGGATCTTTCTATCGCTTTATCGCTTGGGGGGAAAGACCGCCAACCAAAATTATTATTAAAAAAGGTTTGAAGCTTCTTTTTAGAAAAAACACGGCGAAAACGGCTGTCAGCCACCTTGGAATTTACGATTTTATACGCAATCGGGGAATATATCGCTGGGTTCAGCATATTCTCATTGGTTGGGGCTGTGTTCTTGCCCTTCTAGTTACTTTTCCACTTGTATTTAGCTGGATGTATTTCACGATGGATGGTAATGGTTACTATACTGTCGTTGTTATGGGAATGGACTTAGTTAGAATTAAAGCCGATGGGATTATCGCTTGGTTTTCCTATAATGCTCTGAACATTTCAGCCATTATGGTCATTTCCGGGGTTTGCATGGCGCTAAGCCGCCGTTTAAAAAATATGCAGGCAAGAGCGGAACAAAAGTTTATCTATGATTTTCTACCGCTTTATCTATTATTGTTAATCTCAGTAACAGGTCTGTTGCTGACGGTTCAAAACATATTTCTTCATGGCTGGATGCAGCCACAAATGTCTCTGATCCATCAGTTTTCAGTCATTGTAACGTTAATCTATATGCCATTTGGTAAGCTAGCCCATATTCCATTCCGTCCAATGAGTGTATTTGCAAGAAACTATCGTGAACATTATGGAGAACAACATATGAAAGAATGTAAAGTATGCGGGGACAAATTCGTTTCGGTGGAACAATCCAATGACGTGAGAGAGGTATTGGGCGTTAACGATATGAACTTTGACATGCAAGATGGCTTCAATTTAGCAGAATTGTGCCTGCCGTGCCGAAGAAAATATCGTATTTCCAGATTCTCAGGGATCCCTACTCACCAAGTGAAGGTCAAGGAGGCAAATCAGAATGCAAGAGGTTAATGTGAAACCTGTTAGAGATAAATTTTTCAAAGAGATCGAAAATGTACGTCATCCAAATGAAACATTGATCAAAACACACTGCAGTTATTGCGGCATGCAGTGCGGGATGAATTTACGTGTCAATACAAAAACAAATAAAATCATTGGGGTCGAACCTCGTTATGATTGGCCGGTAACAGTTGGAAAAATGTGTCCTAAAGGAGTAACTGCTTACCAGCAAACGAACCATCCGGACCGTATTTTAAAACCGCTTATTCGTGATGATGCTTCATTAAAAGGAACACAAGAAGGATTCCGTGAGGCAACATGGGAAGAAGCTTATGATTTAATCGCAAGAAGATTTAAAGAACTTCAGACTGAATATGGTAAGGATACTTTGTCAGTATTCAGCGGTGTTTCCATGACAAATGAAAAATGCTATTTAACAGGGAAGTTTGCTCGTGTAGCCATGCAAACACGTTATATCGACTATAACGGACGTTTCTGTATGTCGAGTGCGGCCGGCGGTTTCCTTCGATCTTTCGGTGTTGACCGTGGCTCAACTTTGCCTTGGACTGATATCCATGAAACAGATTGTTTATTCATTGCTGGAAGCAATACGGCAGAATGCCATCCAACCTCCATGTTCCGAGTATGGCACGTACAGGAAAGAGGCGGATATTTAATTGTAGCCGATCCGCGTGAAACACCGATTGCCAGAAGAGCGGATGTTCATTTAGATTTACGTCCGGGAACAGACTTGGCACTGGCAAATGGAATTCTGAACCTGTTAATTCAAAACGGCTATGTGGATGAAGAGTTTGTTAACAACCATACGAATGGTTTTGAAGAAACGAAGGAATTAGTGAAAGAATTCACTCCAGAATATACAAGTGAAATCACTGGCGTTGCGCCAGAAAAAATCATTCGAGCTGCTGAAATATATGGTAAAGCTCCAAATGCAGTAGTCATGTTTGCTCGTGGAATAGAACAGCAGCATAAAGGCGTAGACAACGTTTCAGCCTATTCCAATATGGCGTTAGTAACGGGAAAAATTGGCCGTCCCAAATCAGGTGTTGCCACATTTACCGGTCAAGGGAACGGTCAAGGCGGCCGTGAACATGGTCAAAAATCAGACTTACTTCCTGGATACCGTAAACTGACCAATCCGAAGCATGTGGAAGAAGTTTGTCAGGTATGGGGAATTACTCCGGAAGAAATGCCGAAGCCTGGTGTTTCTGCCTATGAAATGATTGAATTAATGGAGCAAAAGGTCATTCGTGGACTGTATTTACTTTGCTCAAACCCAGCAGTTTCTGCACCAAATCAAAACTTTGTCCGCAAAGCGTTCAAAGGATTGGATTTCATGGTTTGCGCCGACTTCTACCTGTCAGAATCAGCAGAATTTGCGGATGTAGTACTTCCAGCAGTAACCTGGTCAGAAGACGAAGGGACCGTTACCAACCTTGAAGGGCGTATTATCAAAATTAATAAAGCTCAAGAACCACTTGGAGAATCAAAGCCGGACTGGCAAATTCAAGTTGAACTTGCTGAAAAATTGGGCAGAGGCAAATATTTCTCTCACCTTAAAACAGCCAAAGATGTGGCGGATGAATTCCGTTTAGCATCAAAAGGCGGCTATGCCGATTACTATGGTGCCACTTGGGATAAGATTGATGAGCAAGATGGCGTATTCTGGCCATGTAAAGATGAAAATGATCCGGGAACACCTCATATGTTCTTAGATAATAAATTCTATCATCCGGATGGAAAAGCAAAAATTTGTGCATTACCATACCGTCCGCCTGCAGAAGAGCCAGATCAAGAGTATCCATTACGTTTAACAACAGGCCGTGTGGTGTTCCACTATCTATCTGGGAACCAAACTCGCCGGATCCAGTTCTTACGTGATATGTGTCCAGAGCCATTTGTTGAAGTGCATCCGGAAACAGCAGCAAAATACCAAATCGATCATGAAGAATATGTTCGTTTATATACCCGCCGTGGAGAAGCAACTTATAAAGTAAAGATTACTGAAGCAATTCGTAAAGATACCGTATTTGTTCCATACCATTTCGGTCACGATAAATCTATTAATCTATTAACCATTGCCGCACTTGATCCTATGTCACGGATGCCGGAGTTCAAAGCATGTGCAGCACAGATTGAAAAACTTGAAATGAAGAAGGTGCAGTAAATGAAAAAGAGGCTATATTTAGAGCTTGAAAACTGTATAGGGTGCCGCTCCTGTTTAGCAGCTTGTACACAGTGCGGTGGTCATGAGCAGAGAAACCGTAACTATGTTTACGATGTGAATCCGTTAGTGAACCGTCAAACCATGCCTCTGATGTGCCTTCACTGTGTGAATCCGGCATGTGCAAGAAGCTGCCCGGCTCAGGCTATCCAAATTCACGAAACAGGTGCCGTTCTCTCGGCACTTGTTGAAAAGTGCATCGGCTGCCAAAACTGTACAATTGCATGTCCGTATGGTATACCGAAATTTGATACGGAGCAAAATTTAATGTACAAGTGTGATCTTTGTATCGACCGCTCAAAAGATGGAATTCCGCCAATGTGTGCGAGTGTATGTCCATCTAATACCCTTCAATGGCTGACAGATGAAGAAATCGAAGCGAAGCAAAAACAGTTTAACTTAGATAATGGTAAATGGGTAACAAGCATGCCTTACTTAGAAGGCGAAACAAATGTAAGAGTGAACCTTCCTGGTATTTTACAGGGCGTTACGAAATTGTTTTAGGGGGATTAACCATGTCGGATAAAAATAATAAAATCCCGTACAATGAAGATAACTATACACATAATATTAACCGCAACAACGAAAGAAAGCTGGACCGCCGCGGATTCATGAAAACATTAGTCGGTGCAGCCGGGGTCTTCGCTGTTTCTTCCCTTCCTTGGGGAGTACTGGCAGCGAAGGAACTAAACGGGCTAAGTGATAAAAAATATCCTAAACACAAAATTGTGGATGTTAGTAAAATCGCAATAGGCGATGCGGTTGATTTTGCTTTTCCTAGTGAGCATGACAGCGCGATTTTAATCAGACTATCAGAACATAAATATGTCGCGTACCAAAATGCATGTACTCACTTACGCTGCCCTGTTTTCTGGGAAAAAGAAAAAGAGGAAATGCTTTGTCCTTGCCATCACGGGAAATTTGATGTGAAGACAGGAGAACCCATTGCCGGACCACCAAGACGTCCGCTTCCTGAAATCCATGTGAAAGTGGAAAACGGATCTGTTTATGCTTTGGGGGTGAAAAGATATGAAGCGTAGTTATATAAGTGTAGGCTTATTGCTGGTCGTGTTAATGCTAAATATTATTTTCACTCAATACATGGTTCATCAATATTTTTATGAACATTACCTGAATACCCTAATTGGAGCGGCTGTAAATGTTGTGTTATTCCCAATTGCATTCCTGATTTATAAAAAAGGTGTGAATGTCAATGACTAGTGAAACTTTCATTGATTTCTGCTTTGTCCGCCCTCAAACCGGCGGATTTGCAGNNAAGAAACATTTGCAAAAAAGCGTTTAAACTGGTACCTTGAAGAAAAAAACCTTGATGGTGCCGAAATGGTCATTGCTGAAATTAAAGGGATGAGCAACTGGGCATCAGAAGAGGAAACCATCCACTTTATAGAGGAACATGCAGGCGAGAAATTTTGGGAATATCTTCAGGGGTATAAGCTATTCGTCTACCCGGTAAAGAAAGGATGTAATAGCTGTGGGACACATTAATCTCGAGGATGTAAAGCGGTTTGCAGGGGAGTCAGTAGAACTTTCCATTCTCGATCTAGATGGCGGCGATCAGGCCCCAACCATTCAAAAAACCATTAAAAAAGTACAGCTTTGTCCAGATCAAACCCATGTGCGTTTTTATTTCGATGATATCTATTTTCTTGCTGTTCCCTTGGTTAGCGAAGTAACAGAAACAGTCGAAAAATGGGCAGCGTCGGATAAAGAAAGCGGCTTAACATATGTCATAAAGAAGGTCTAGGTTTTTAGGAACCTGCCTTTTTTTACTTACCTAAAGGAGGGAGGATTGTGGATCATACCATGCCAAAGCAGCAGATTAGCTCATATATTATTGATTCCCAAGAGATGGAGATTAAAAGGATTGCCTTAGAACTGCATGAGGGTGTCGGGCAAAATCTTTACAGTATTTTAACAGGGTTACAGTTTGTCGGTTCAGCCTCAAATGAACCACATTTAAAAGGTTATCTACGAGAGATGGAACTCTTAATTGAAAAAACGATTCAAGAAATTAGGCTGCTTTCTGTAGAATTACATCCTCCTTCGTTAACAACCCTTGGATTGCTTCCTGCCATGAAAAGTTATATTAAGCTATATACTTCAACATTTGGAATCTTGGTTGATCTAGAAACACTAGGGGAGGAAAAAGCGATTCCTGAGCGAAACAGTATCGCGGTGTTTCGTGTCTGCCAAGAGGCGCTTGCCAATATAGCCAAATATGCGGATACATCAAATGTTAAAATCCGATTTTATTGGACGGAAGCAGAATTGAAAATCTCCATTTGCGATTTCGGAAAAGGATTTCAACTGGAAGATTATCATCATTCATCAGGACTTGCGGCCATGGAGGAAAGGATGCTTCTGACTGGCGGGCAATGTGTGATTTCATCTAAAATAGGAGAAGGTACATCTATAGAATTATCTCTTCCACTTATCTAGGGGAAAGGAGAGCTAAGAGTGATAAAAATCCTGTTAGTTGATGATCATGCTGTTGTAAGAAGCGGGTTGAAAATGCTGTTAAACACCAACCCCGAAATGGAGGTTGTCGGAGAAGCCTCTGAAGGAGATGAAGGAATAAAAAAGGCATTAAAGCTAAAGCCCCATGTCGTAGTAATGGACCTAAGCATGCCCCATGGCAAGGATGGGCTTACAGCCACCACTGAATTGAAAAAGGCAATGCCCGAAGTGAATATTTTGATTTTAACCATGCATGATGACGAGGAGTACCTGTTCAGAGCCATCCAGGGTGGAGCGTCAGGCTGTATTTTAAAAAGTGCCCCTCATGCTGAACTCATGGCCGCCATCGAATCAGTTGCCCACGGAAATGCCTATCTACATCCCTCCGCACAAAAGCGCTTAATGGAGGAGTACTTAGCCGGAGTTAAACATGATGGAAATGATTCCTTTCACCTATTATCAGAACGAGAACAAGAAGTGTTAACACTAGTGGCAAAAGGTTATTCTAACAAAGAAATCGCTGAGCAGTTGGTAATCTCTGTGAAAACGGTAGAAACGCACAAAAGCAAAGTGATGGAAAAATTGCAACTAAAAACCCGGCCTGAACTAGTGGAATATGCGGTGAAAAAGGGGTTGCTAGGTTATGGTATTTAAGGAGCAACAGGTATGTCTGAGTTAATGGAATTACAGGAGGTAAAACAGGTTTGTGACACATTAAGAAAAGTAATTCAATGTGATTTTGTCGGCCTGGCTTTTCAAGATGAAAATGGCCCTGATGTCAGATGGCATTATGCCTCCGGAAATTTAAATGATAAATATCAACGAATTACAGTTCGCTTCGGGAAAGGAATTGCTGGAAAAATTATTTCGAGTGGTGGAAACATGATGTTAACAGACTTCCCAAACGGTATTTTGGGTAAGGTCACCGATTATCCCATCATGCTTGCAGAAAAACTTGTCTCCACCTACGCGGTTCCTTTATTTTTTAATGGCGTCCCTAAAGGGGTACTTCTTATTGGAAACAGAAGCACCGGTTCTTTTACTGAAGAAAGTCAGGACCGGGTCATGGAATCGGCCAACACATTGGAACAGTTATTAAAAGGATATTTTTTGTGATGCGAGGGAAAAAGATGGATTTTCAGCAGATGAAAAATGAGCTGATTGATTACAAATATGCCCTGGACCAATCATCCATTGTTGCTATTACCGATGCCCATGGCATCATTACATACGTGAACGATCAATTTTGTCAGATTTCTAAATATTCACGCGAAGAACTATTGGGTCAGGATCATAGGATCGTTAATTCCGGGCACCATTCTCCTTCATTCTTTAAAGAAATGTGGAGAACAATTGGATCCGGCCGGGTTTGGAAGGGTGAAATCTACAATCGTGCCAAGGACGGTACCTATTATTGGGTAAATACCACGATAGTCCCCTTTCTAAATGAAGTAGGAAAGCCTTATCAATATGTTGCCATTCGCTATGAAATAACGAAAAGAAAGCGCATTGAACATGAATTGCAAAAAATGATGACACGGATTATCGACGTCCAGGAGGAAGAAAGAAAACGGCTGTCACGCAACCTCCATGATGGAATCGGCCAAAATCTTTATAGTCACTTGATTACGATAAATCGGTTACTTTCGGAAATGGACCACCCGCTGCTACAGCAGATGCAAGACGAGGCCGCTCAATTGATTGAAGAAATTCGGGAAATTTCATGGGAACTGAGGCCATCTGTTCTGGATGATCTCGGGCTGGTTCCAGCGATTCGCTCATACCTATCGAGGTTCTCAGATCATTATGATATTGATGTGTATTTTGACTGTGTCTTAAATAAGCGTCTTAATATCAGTATCGAACTTACCATTTACCGAATTATCCAAGAGGCCTTGACCAATATCCGCAAATATGCAGGAGTGAGAGAAGCCTCAGTAACGGTCAGAGAAATTGACGATATCGTCAGGGTTATGATTGAAGATAAAGGGAAAGGCTTTGAGTCGCAAAGCTACACCCCGGGCGTCGGCCTATTTAGTATGGATGAACGAGCTAGATCAGTAGGCGGCGAGTTAACCATTAATACCGCACCGGGAAAAGGTACAAAAATTATTCTTGAAGTTCCGTTTAAAGTGAAATCTTAAAGAATAGAACCATGCTCAAAATGGCTTGGTTCTTTTTATTTGGCTTCATAAATCCTGTGCAGATGCAAAAAGGGGGCTGGGGTCGTTATGGGGGCTTGATAAATCCAGTGTAGATAGAAAAAATGCTAGTCGGGGTCGTTATGAAAAGACTTAACGCCTTTACAATAGGAAAGTTAGAGATATAGTCGCCAATAAGCCCTCTTGGAGGCACAATCAACAAAAATCCCAACATCGAAGTCGCCAATAAGCACCCTTGGAGCCCGAACCAACAAAAACCCCAATATCGCAGTCGCCAATAAGCCCCGAACCAGAGAATATCGCAGCAGCACAGTCGCAATTTGCTCGATTGAAAGCCCAAACCCCAATTAAAAAAGCGACCAGGCCCCAAATTAACTCAGGGAACCTAGTCGCTCAATACCATCATATCCTACAGCTTAAAAGAACTCTTCAAAGAAACAATTCGATTAAACACAAGCTTTTCGACAGTAGTAATTTTCGGGTCTACGTTGAAGTAACCATGTCTAAAGAATTGGAACTTATCATGTGGCATGCTTTCTTTCATATTTGGCTCAACGAATCCTTGGATGATTTCCAGTGAATTTGGATTGACCTTATCAAGGAACGTTTTGCTGTCATCGCCCTCTTCTTCTGTTTCATCCAAAATCAAAGGCTCATAAAGTCGAAACTCTGCTGGAACGGCATGAGTCGCTTCCACCCAATGAATGGTTCCTTTTACCTTACGACCAGTAAAACCGGTGCCACTTTTCGTTTCAGGATCATAGGTGCAGCGCAGTTCAACGACATTTCCCTCTGGATCCTTCACGATTTCTTCGCACTTGATAAAATAAGCATGCTTCAAACGCACTTCATTTCCAGGGAAGAGACGGAAATATTTTTTCGGCGGATTTTCCATAAAGTCATCCTGCTCGATATAAATTTCGCGGGAGAAAGGAATTTTGCGCATGCCCATTTCTGGGTTTTCAGGATTGATTTCCGCATCAAGCAATTCAATTTGTCCTTCCGGATAATTGGTGATGACTACTTTTAAAGGATTAATGACACCCATGGTGCGTGGTGCTTTTAACTTTAAGTCTTCGCGGACAAAGTGCTCAAGCATTTCGAATTCAACCGTAGAATTATTTTTGGAAACAGCCGTTTCGTGAACGAAGTTGCGAATGGATTCAGGTGTGAAACCTCTGCGGCGCATTCCAGAAACCGTCGGCATCCGCGGATCATCCCAGCCATCGACAAAGCCTTCATCGACCAATTGCTTTAATTTCCGTTTGCTTGTAACGGTATTTGTTAAATTTAAGCGGCCAAATTCAATCTGCTGTGGCTGCTTTTCCATTTCACATTGTTCCACAATCCAATTATAAAACGGTCGTTGATCCTCAAATTCAATCGTACAAATGGAATGAGTAATGCCTTCAATCGCATCCTCAATCGGGTGTGCAAAGGCGTACATTGGATAGATACACCATTTATCCCCTGTGTTATGGTGTGATACATGAGCGATTCGGTAGATGACCGGGTCACGTAAATTAATATTAGGTGAAGTCATGTCAATCTTGGCGCGAAGCACTTTTTCACCGTTACCAAACTCTCCATTGCGCATCCGCTCAAATAAATCCAGATTTTCTTCAATAGAACGACCGCGATAAGGGCTTTCTTTACCGGGCTCAGTTAAGGTGCCGCGATATTCGCGGATCTCATCAGCACTTAAATCATCCACATAAGCAAGTCCCTTTTTAATTAACAAAACCGCCCGTTTGTACATTTCCTCAAAATAATCAGAGGCAAAGAATAAGTTTTCCCATTCATAGCCGAGCCATTTTACATCCTCTTTAATCGAATTTACGTACTCGATATCCTCTTTTGCTGGATTTGTATCATCGAAACGGAGGTTAGTGATCCCACTAAAATCATCCGCTAAGCTGAAATTCAAAATAATGGATTTGGCATGCCCGATATGTAAGTAACCATTAGGCTCAGGAGGAAAACGGGTCGCTATGGTTTTGTGCTTTCCTGTTTCTAAGTCTTTAATCATAATATCTTTTATAAAATTAGATGTTTGATTTTCCACCCTTTTCAACCTCTTTCATCTTATCTACTATCTATTCATAACATAAATACTGATATTTTTCCATTGTTCCCAACAATTCATCCGAAAAACAGGGTCTGCCACGTTTTTTTACAAAGCTGCCAACATTGGATACAATAGAAACTTGAAAGAGTGTATTAGGAGGAGATCTATATGCTTACGTTCGCAACAGTTGGAACCAGTTGGATTACCGAAAAATTTATTGAATCAGCCATACATAGCAAACAATTCCAATTTACCGGGGCCTATTCCCGCTCGGAAGATAAAGCAAAAAAGTTAGCCGATAAATATCAAGCAGAACACTATTTTACCGATCTGAAAGAATTGGCCAAGCACCCAGAAATTGACGTCATCTATATCGCGTCCCCAAATTCTGTGCATTTTGAACATGCCCTATTTTTTTTGAAAAATAAAAAACATGTTATTTGTGAAAAACCGATGTTTTCCAACGCTGCTGAAATGGAAAAAGCCTATCAAACAGCAGAAGAGAACGGCGTTTTTCTATTTGAAGCGATTCGCAATATTCATGCTCCAAATTTTAAGATTTTAAGGGATAAGCTCCCGATGGCAGGAACATTAAGAAGTGCGATGCTGTCCTATATTCAATATTCATCCCGGTATGATTTATTTTTAAATGGGGAAGAGCCGAATATTTTCACATCCAAATATTCAGGCGGTGCACTGGTTGATTTAGGTGTGTACCCATTGTTTTTAGTAGTTGGCTTGTTCGGAGAGCCAACGAAGGTCACCTATCATCCGGTATTATTGAGAACTGGGGTAGATGGCAGCGGAACATTGGTATTAGAGTACGATGGCTTTGTTTGTACGATCCTTTGTTCAAAAGTATCCCATTCCGAATTACCTTGTGAAATTCATGGGGAAAAAGGAACCTTCCTCCTTCAAGATCCAGCGCCAATTTCTGAAATTAAATGGCTGGACAGCCATACAAAAGAAAGTCAAATTTTCAGTCAAGAGCAAGAAGAACTGGATATGGTTTATGAGTGCCGGGATTTTGCCGATATCATTCAATCTCAAAATCATGAGGAACATGAACGTTTGAAAAATTGGAGTAAAATCGTGGTCCGAATCACTGAAGAAGCCCGTAAACAAAATAATATAATCTTTGGTACGGAAAAATAAAAATGGCCAGCGGAGGATGCTCCGCTGGCTGTTTTTTTAAGAGGCTTTTTCCATTTGATTTTCCTTGCTGTAAGAAGGTCCCATTAGTTTTTCAAAAATGAATCCGATCAATCCGCCCACAATTGCAGGAACGACCCATCCAAGTCCCACGGAGGCTAATGGTAAATGACTCATCACAGACTCCAGTACACTCCATTTTAATCCGAACATCTTTAAGCCATCATACAAACTAACTAGCCCTGTCAAGAGCATCGCTCCAGCATAAACCTTCTGTGCACCGCCAAAAAAACGATGAAGGAAAGCAAGTGTGATAAGGACAATGGTTAATGGATAGGCCATGACAAGGAATGGAACCGAAATGGTGATGATTTGATTCAAACCAAGGTTGGCGATTAAAAAGCTGACAACAGTGACAAGTGTTACAACTACACGGTAGCTTGCCTGAGGAAAAATTTCCGAAAAATATTCTCCGCAAGCAATTGTTAAACCAACACAAGTCGTAAAACAGGCGAGAGTAAAGATTACACCAAGTAGTACTTTTCCAGCGTTGCCGAGTATGAGTGTAGCTGCAGATGACAATAACGCTGTGCCGTTATCAAACGTTCCGTAACCGGCCATTTTGGCGCCAAGAAGACCAATCGCCACATAGACAAGGGCAAGTGCGGCCCCAGCAACCAAGCCGGTTTTTACGGTGAAGGAAGTCAGTTGCTTTTTATCCGTAATTCCTTTTTGCTTAAGAGTCGTTAAAATAACAATCCCAAACGCTAATGCAGCTAAAGCATCCATGGTAGAATAGCCATCGATAAATCCTTTAAATAAAGAAGCAGTTTGATAGTTTTCTGTAGGTGCTTGAAGTGGTTTTCCGAGTTTTAAGAATCCGGCAGCACAGAGAACGACAATCGATAATAATAAAGTTGGAGTAATGAATCGTCCCATGTAATCTACTACTTTGGATGGATTAAGACTTAATAAATAAACTAGTAAGAAAAACACGGTTGTAAAACCCAGTAGCAGCATTGAATTGCTGACAGATACATTCCCTAAGAATGGCTTTAAGCCCATTTCAAAAGCCACGTTAGCGTTTCTTGGGATTCCGAAGAAAGGTCCAATCGATAAATAGACAATGATGGTGAAGACTGTTCCAAACCATGGGTGAACACGGCTGCCCAGCGTATTAACACCATCCTTTACAAGGGAAATGGCCGTTAACACTAGCAGCGGCAAGCCAACGGCTGTGACGATAAATCCAATAATGGCCGGCCAGAAGGAAGTCCCTGCGCCCATTCCTAAAAACGGCGGGAAAATTAAGTTGCCGGCTCCAAAGAACATTGAAAATAACATTAATCCAACAAATAAGGTATCTCTTTTTTTCATGATTTTTTCTCCTTTTAACGTTTGTTTTCTTGAATGCCCTGGCCAGGTGCTTTTTTTTAGACAAAATAAAAAGCCCGCCCCTATGGATAGGGACGAGCATGCTCGCGTTACCACCCTACTTCCGCA